>JAZGDP010000017.1:0-2717 GCA_036477885.1 Dehalococcoidia bacterium | reverse complement strand
CAAATTTAACACCCCTGCATAGAACTCCTCCGCCTTCTTCAAATCCCTCACCACTATGGCCAAATGATGGACACCTAAAACTCGAGTCATGACGCTCTCCATCCCCCTATCTAGGCTCGCTAAGACCGCTTTCTATATTGTTAGATAGAGCGATTTGGGGCAGCATCCCGCGGTCGAACTCCCCTATGCGCTTCTCCCCCAGAGCCATCAGGGCCTCCCGACAGCGGTTGGCATCCTTTATCAAGCTCTCTATCTCCACTCCCATGCACCGAGGAGAGAAAGGCTGTAGCCGCCGCACACCCCTCTCCAGCAGCTCCACGGCGCCGAGATAATTATTACGCAACAGGTGAAGAAAGCCCACCCCTACCTGCAAGATTCCCTGGTAGAACTGCCGGAAAGGATCAGGCTCCACCAGCCATATGGCCTCTAGGGTCTCATGGCACTGGAAATACTCTCGCCTATTGAACTCCCTAATCCCCTTGATTAACTCCGGTGATGGGGACTCGGCACATCGAGGATGACTCATAGTCCGTCCCTCTCAAAGCCGTCTAACGTTCCAGTATAACTCATATCTATATGATAAATCGAAGAATGTTATTTGACATTATATCCCCTGGGTGCTATCCTGCAAACCACAAAAACGTCCCACTCAAAAGATGAGGAGGCCTCCGACGATGACGACAGTCCCAGTAGATGTAGACACCCTCCGATGCGCCATCCAGGAGAAATACACCGAGGTGGCCATCGACCCCAAAAAGTCATTTCACTTCCACACGGGACGATTTGCTGCGGCAAGATTCGCCTACGATAGCGAGGCAGTTGAGGGACTGCCCGATAGTGCGGTGGAGTCCTTCGCCGGGGTGGGCAATCCCTTCTCCTTAGGCCCCATCCACGAGGGCGAAACGGTCTTGGATGTGGGCTCAGGAGGGGGCTTCGACTCTTTCATAGCGGCAGGAAAGGTTGGCACGAAGGGAAAGGTCATCGGAGTGGATATGACAGACGAGATGCTGGATAAGGCCAGAGGCAACGCTCGGCTCGTGGGCATGAATAACGTGGAGTTCCGCAAGGGCTATGCCGAGGACCTGCCCCTAACCGAACAGTCGGTGGACGTGGTCATAAGCAACGGCGTCATCAACCTTTGTCCCGATAAAACAAGGGTCTTTCAGGAGATCCGCCGAGTGCTGAAGCCCGGCGGCAGGCTGATGATCGCCGATATCGTAGTACAGAAGACCGTCCCCGATGCGGCCAAGGAGAACATAGACCTATGGACTGGTTGAATAGCCGGGGCTCTGCTGGAGGCAGAGTACTTGAACCTGATCCGAGATGCAGGCTTCATAGACGTATCCGCCTCGGCCACCCATGATGTATTCTCAGGAGCAGCAGGGGAAAAGAGCGCATCTCAATTCGGCACTGTAGGGATTAATATCCGAGGCAAAAAGCCTCGATAGGAGGAGTATATTATGGCAAAGCTGATGTTCGTAGGTACTCACGGCTCGGAGAACCCCACAAAGTCCGTTCTTCCCTTTCTAGGAGCCAACGGGGCCTCCGAGGCCGGCATCGAGGCGGAGGTGTTCCTCGTAGGTGATGCGGTAGTGGTTATGAAAGACGTGGTGGCAAACAACACAGTGCCTATGGGCTGGCCACCCCTTAAAGACCTTATGGCCACCACCATCAGGAATAAAGTCTCTATCTTTGTCTGAGGAGGCTGCTCTGTTGCCCGTGGGGTGACGGAAGACGACCTTAAAGGCAAGAACGCCAGGTTCACCACTCCCAAAGAGTATGCCCAGCACGCCGCCGATGCTACCAATGTGATATCAACGTAGCAGAAACCTATTCCTAACCATATCAAAGACGGCCGAGCCCTTAAATATGTCCCGGCCGTCTTTATTTGTGCAGTCCCTGTTTATAGGAGGTCGGATAATTTTTCGGCGTCCATCCCCACCACTATCTCGTCGCCGATCACGATTAAGGGCCTGCGGATAAGGGCTGATTCCTCAGACATGAGGTTAATCATGTCATCGTCGCTTCGCTCCTTTCCAACCAAACCCAGTGCCTTGGCCCGGGGGCTTCGCCAGGAAAAGAACTCCACCAGCGGCCTCCCCTTCAGTAGGTTGCGTATCTCCTCCTTGCTCAACGGGTTCCTGAAGATCTCCCGCTCCTTAAAACTCGCACCCTTTTGCAAAAGAAACTCTTTTGCCCGCCTGCAGGTACTTCAGGTGCTCTTTAGATATATGGTTGCCTCATTCTTAGCCATTTTGCCCTCCCAAAGAGAATCTAATTTAAGATTGAGGGATTATCGGCCCACTGGCTGGGGCTAAATATCCTTGAACACGTGGCCCCAGCCGCTGTTCTGGGTGCCCCCATCCACCACCAGGGTCTCACCGGTGATATAGTCCGCCGCATCGGAGGCGAGAAATATGGCGGCATAGGCTATCTCCTCCACCTTAGCCATTCGTTTCAGCGGCACGGCACCAACTAACTGCTCATATCCCTCGGCATCGCTGGCGATGACATCCCTTACTATTTCCGTCTCCACCAGTCCCGGGGCGATGGCGTTGACGGTTATATTGTACTTGGCCCATTCCAGCGATAGCGTCTTGGTCATAGTCCAGATGCCCGCCTTGCCCGCCGAGGAATGCACCAGCCCGGGTGCCCCGGTGAAGGGAGTCCAGGATATTATATTTAAAACCTTGCCCTTCCTCTGGGGTATCATTACC
>JAZGDP010000169.1:0-3651 GCA_036477885.1 Dehalococcoidia bacterium | reverse complement strand
GTTGAGCTCAGTATGTCACCCTGAGCGAAGCGAAGGGTCTCTACTACCAGATTCTTCGCTTGGCTCAGAATGACAGCCACAGGTCTTGGACGCCATGGGGATTAGTCAGCCTCGCCCACGGTGGACTTCAAGTAGGCCTGGATGAAATCATCCAACTGGCCGTCCAAGACTGCCTCGGGATCGGTGTTCTCATATTCGGTGCGGTGATCTTTGACCAATTTGTAGGGGTGGAGGATATAACTACGAATCTGATTGCCCCATTCTGCAGGCAAGTGTTCACCCTTTAACTTAGCCCGTTCCTCCCTCCTCTTCTCCAGCTCACGCTCTATTAAGCGAGCCCTTAAAATTTTCAGGGCGGTCTCCTTGTTTTGGAACTGGGAGCGCTCGTTTTGGCAACTGACCACAATTTCTGTAGGTAGATGAGTTACCCTCACCGCTGTGGCGCTCTTCTGCATATGTTGTCCTCCAGGGCCACTGGCCCTGAAGACGTCGATGCGCAGGTCTTCTGGGTTTACAGTTATCTCCATATCCTCTTCCGCCTGGGGCAACACCTCCACCAGAGCAAAGGAGGTATGCCTCAAATGAGAGGCATCGAAGGGCGAGAGCCTAACTAATCTATGTACCCCCCTCTCCGCTTTCAGATGGCCATAGACGAAATCCCCTGTCAACTCCACCAGCACGCTCTTTATGCCCGCCTCCTCTCCAGGGGATATCTCCAGCACCTTGGATTGGTAGTCATGTCGTCCTGCCCAGCGCAAATACATCCTCAGCAGCATCTGCACCCAGTCCTGAGCTTCGGTGCCTCCAGCGCCGGCATGGATGGCCAGAATGGCGTCCCTCTCGTCGTAATCACCTCTGAGCACAAGCTGGCCTTCCAGTTGATCGAGGCGTTTAGCCAGGGCTTCTATCTCCTGCTCTAGGCTTTCCGCTAAGGAGTGGTCTCCCTCCGTCATGGAGAGATCCACCAGCCCCGCAAGGGAATGGGTTTCCCTCTCTAGGTCTCGCCACTGCTCCACTTGAGACTTGAGCCCCGACAGACGGCGCATCACCTTTCGAGCATGAGCAGGGTCATCCCAAAAATTAGAGGCGGATGTCTCTTGCTCCAGGATTTTGGCCTCTTTTTCCTTGCCACTTATGTCAAAGACGCACCATTAAATCTGAGATTCGAGACCCTAACTTCTCCAGCTTCTCCTTGGATTCTCTCACTACAACACCTCTTGCTTACTATGGTTAGATAGGTTAAGACTTCAAGACGGGGGATCTAGTCAAAGGGGCAGTTGACCTTGAACTCCCCTCTCTGCCCTAGAAGGCATCTCCTTGAGTTGACCCCCGGCAGCCAGGTGAGCTAACCGAGTAGGTTCAGGCATACGATAGCCCCGGCAGCAGGCCAGGGTCCAATGGATAGCAGCCTCCAGGTCCACCTTGTGGCCTATGGAGGCATAGATAGGGTTGGTTTTCGTCTTGGTGCGCAGCGCAGCACCCACGACTTCTCCTCGATCCACTAGCTCCGCATGGAAACCCACTTCTTCCGCCAGCAGGCCGTGTTTCCCCACCAATATGGACTTGGCACAGCCGATGGTGGGTATATCGGTCAAAAGCCCCAGATGGCAGGCAAGGCCGAAGCGTCGGGGATGAGCCAACCCTTGCCCATCCACTAAAAGGAGATCCGGGGTCGTTGAAAGGGCCTCCAGGGCTTTGACAATCAAGGGGCTCTCTCTAAAGGACAGGAGCCCGGGCACGTAGGGAAATTCCACCCTATCCTCCACCACCTCCTTATCTACTACCTCTAGTTCGGGATAGCTCACCACCACCACCGCTCCTTTAGCCACCCTGTGGATATCGGGAGCAGATATGTCCACTCCTGCTATAAAGCTGACAGTGCCTATCTCGTCCCTCCTGGACACCTGAGGAGCCAAGCGCCGCTGAAGCTCCTGGGCTTGCTCAACGGTAACCGACCACTGGTGCAGATGCCTTATCTTCATGCTCGCCCATTATACTAGCTCCCGGGGTGCAGGGTAAAGGGATGAATAAAACCTTGACACCTATACAGCCCAATGGTAATCTGGTGCCACCCAGGCATTCCTTACGTGCTGAAGTCGCCCAACAAGAACCTGAGAATTCTTAGGCATCTACCCCCAAGACATAAGGAGGAAGCCCATGATACTTCGACGTCCAACAGCGGAGGACTTACTGAGAGCAGCGGAGACCAACTACCTTGAGTTGACCGAGGAAGAGCTGGCAGATTTTCAGGCGTTGATACCCGGCCAATTTGCCTCTTTCGATCTCCTGGAACTAATGCCATGCCCTCCACAGCCCATTAAATACAAGGAGCGGGATCCCGGGTACAGACCTAGTAAGGAGGACGACCCTCTCAATGTGATTGTGCGTCGCTGCTCGGTGAAGGGCGCAGCTTCGGGGAAACTAGCGGGTAAGAGGGTCGGGCTAAAGGATAATATCTGTGTAGCCGGTGTGCCTATGACCTGTGCCTCACTGGTTCTGGACGGCTATGTGCCCGACGTGGACGCCACCATAGTTACACGGTTACTGGACGCAGGAGCAGAGATAGTAGCCAAGCTAAACATGGATAACTTTGCCTTCTCGGGAAGGGGGGACACCAGCTCCTTCGGCCCGCAGCTAAATCCTCATAACCCCCAGCATCTAACCGGCGGTTCCTCGGGTGGCTCGGGGGCATCGTTGTATTACGATTACGTGGACATTACCATGGGCGGCGACCAGGGGGGCTCCATTAGGATCCCCGCCTCCTGGTGCGGAGTCGTGGGTCTGAAACCCACCTATGGCCTAGTGCCTTACACCGGTATCGTGGGCATAGACCACACCTGCGACCACACAGGCCCCATGGGTCGTACAGTGGCCGACGTGGCTCTGACCCTGGAGGTCATCGCTGGAAAGGACCCATTAGATCCCAGACAGGGTCGGGTGAGAGTACAGAAGTACACCGAAGCAATTGGGGCCAAATTGGATGGGCTGCACATAGGAATATTGAAGGAGGGATTTGGGGTGGACGTCTCAGAGGTGGATGTGGATACGACGGTGCGTAAAGCGCTAAAGGAGTTCAGCAAGCTGGGTGCGAAGGTAACCGAAATCTCGATCCCAGCCCATGCCGATGCCTTACCCATCGTTTGGGGTGTCTTGGTCGAGGGTATGGCGGCCCTATGGCAAAGCAATGGGTTAGGCTATCACTGGCAGGGATTTTATAACACCAGCCTGGCAGAGGCCTTGGGGAAGTTCCGCCGCACTCAGGCCGATGATCTATCGCCAACCCTGAAGCTGACCCTACTGGTGGGGACTTACCTGAATGAACACTATCACGGCCGCCTGCACGCCAAGGCGCAGAACCTGCGCCGTGTCCTGCGGTCCAATTACGATAAGGCACTGGGGCAGGTAGATGTGCTGGCCATGCCCACCACTCCCATGAAGGCCCATAAGTATGACCCGGAGATAGACCGACAGGGTATCGTCACCCTAGGCCTGAATATGCTAAATAATACGGCGCCTTTTAACGTTACCGGCCATCCCGCCATAAGCATTCCCTGCGGCAAGTCCAAGGGGCTACCGGTGGGGCTGATGCTGGTGACCAAGCACTTTCAGGAATCGACTCTCTTTCGCGCCGCCCATGCCTTTGAACAACAC
>JAZGDP010000168.1:0-16029 GCA_036477885.1 Dehalococcoidia bacterium | reverse complement strand
CGCTCCCTGACCACGGTGAACTGTTCTACTTTGGCCTCTCGGGTGACCGGCAGGATACGGTTCAGCTCGGCGATGAAGCGCTGCTTAAGCTCCTCCTTGGGCATATCGATGTACTTTCGGGCGCCGCTCAGCGATATGCACAGATACTGGCCCTGGAATGAGTTAAGCCCGTATATCTTGCTCTTGTTGAACAGCCACTGGATATCGCTGTTTAGAAAGGCGGCAAACTCCACATCGGTAACCACCCTATCGAACCAGATGTGGAGGTTGACAATAGGAGTGGACTTCAGCTTAGAGGCTCGAGAGAAGGAGGGCTCATCCCTCAGGGATGGTGGTAGGAGGGAGGGGAGGCGGTGGTGGGGCACGGCGCTTACGTAGTAGTCGGCCTTAAGCACCTGGCCGTCGGGAAGCCTCACCCCTGTAACTTTGCCTCCTCCTATTTCTAGGCTCGCTACCCCCTTGCCCAGAATGATCTCTCCCCCTCGACTCTTAATGTAATCCGATGCCTCCTGAGCCAACAGGCTGCTCAGCCCCACCCGGGAGTAGCCTATGTTGCCCCCATCCCTGGTCTTGAAGAGGCCCTCCTGAAACACCATCAGGGCGGCATTGGCGCTCACCGAATGCACATCGTCGTTGAGGGTGGGCAGTATGAGGAGGTTCCAGAAGTTCCTGATGGCCTTATCCCTCTGATGGTTACTCCTCAACCACTGGTAAAAGCTCAGGTGGTCCAGAGATTTTCGCCCCTCCTCGCCGATGAGCAGGATGCGAGTTGCCGCATATAGAACCAGGGCCTTGTCCAGAAGCGATAGATGCTTAAACAGAAGGAGGGAGGGCAGCATATGAAAGGGGGCGGGGAGGGGGGAGCTGGTGATGGAGGAGGGGCCTCGGTTTATATCGATGAACTCCGCTCGCAGGCTTGGCTGTAGGTGGGTCTTCTGATATACGCCCAGCTTCTTCAGGAAGTCGATGTAGTAGGTGCAGCACTTGAGGAAAACGTGCTGCCCGTTGTCTATCTCCTCCTCTCGGGGGCCGTTACGAAAGGAGTAGGTCCTGCCTCCCACGTAGGGCTTTCTCTCCACCAGGGTGACCTTACACCCTGCGTCTGCCAGCTCGCAGGTGGCCGATAGCCCGGCCAGCCCGGCCCCGATGACCATCACCTGGGGCCTGAGAGCACCCCTTTTATCATCGTTGTCAGCCATATCTTGCCCGTCAGTTGCAATTTCTCTGGGGTGGAGAGGTCAACGCGGCCGTTGAAGACATCGTAGCCTCGGGCCTCGATGTGCTCTAATATCCTGTTGTAAATTCCTCCCATCACCGCTGGACACGTTCGGGAGCGAGGTTCCAGCAGCGGTAGTAACCCGGCTCCTCGATGAAAGTAATCCCTGGCCCGCTGTACCTGAAACCTCATGAGGTTTACGAATGAGTCGTTGACCACCCCCCGAAACAGGTCCTCCTCCGAGTAGCCAAAGCGCTTCATCTCATCCAGGGGTATATATATCCGGTTACGGCCCGCATCCTCTTTAATGTCCCTCAGGATGTTGGTTAGCTGCATGGCTATGCCCAAATCAACGGCATGCTCCTTAGCATCGGGATGGGAGTAGCCAAAGATATCGACACACACCAGCCCCACCGCCGAGGCCACCTTGAAGCAGTAATCATATAGCTCATCGAAGGTGGTGTACCGACGAACCTTGAGATCCATCTCCACCCCACTGATCACTTCCTCGAAATACTCCTGGGCTATGTTAAATGTTTGTACCGCATCTTGAAGCGCCGTAAAGAGGAGGTCCTGAGGGTTGCCGCTGTAGCACTGCTCCAGCTTACGTCGGCACCCTTCCAGCAGCCTCACCTTCTCCTCCGGCTCCATCTCCTCGTCGGCGTAGTCGTCGCAGTGCCGAAAGAAGGCGTAGGCTGCATATATGGCGTTTCTCTTCTGGGGAGGTAGGGAAAGGAAGGCATAGTAAAAGTTCTTGGCCCGCTTGCGAGCGAGGGCTCCACAATACCTGTAGGCCTCTAAAAGGGAAGTATTTGCAACGGACAAAGCTGCTCCTCCCTAAAGCCTCGCTACCGCCGATGCCATCAACCGGACCTTAGCCAGCTTGGACAGGGTGGGTCTTTTGCGGAAGACATCGTAGCCATTTTTCTCGATGGCCTCCAGGACCTTCATTCCACCCATGCTGAACAGCCTGAGATCTATCTTGAGGAGCCCGTCCACCTTCTCCACCAGCTTAAGGCCCTCTTTAAAGAGGGCCCTGGCCCTCTCCACCTGGAAGGCCATCAGTCGGACGAAGTTTTGGTTCACAACGCCTTGAGCAAGCTCGTCCTCCGAGTACTCAAACCTATCCATGTCCTCCAAGGGCAGGTATATGCGGCCCTTCTTGAAATCCCTGGCGATGTCCTGCCAGAA
Source organism: Dehalococcoidia bacterium (assembly GCA_036477885.1). Classification (GTDB taxonomy): domain Bacteria; phylum Chloroflexota; class Dehalococcoidia; order JAZGDP01; family JAZGDP01; genus JAZGDP01. Next base: position 13,622 of record JAZGDP010000168.1, on the reverse strand, counting down.
ATTGGTGAGCTGGAGGGCGGTGCAGGTGCAGTCCGAAAGCCTTTGCCTCTCCTCGTCCCTGTGGCCGAACAGATACAGCACCATGTGCCCCACCGGATTGGCGGAGTGCTGGCAGTAATAAAGTAGGTCATCATAGGTGGGATAGCGGCTCGTGTGCTGGTCCATACGGTTGGCCTCTATTAGCTTGAGGAAGGGTTCCTGGGAAATTTGAAATTGGGCGATGGTCTCCTTGAGGGCGATGAGAATGGGATGGCGAGGGGCAGAGGTGTAGCACAGCTTTACCTCTGCCTCCCATTGATCCAGCAGGGCCATTCTATCCCTCTCGGCCTCATCCCCTAGGTCGTCCACGAAGCGGCAGTAGGCATAGATGTTGTAGATGTGCTGCCTCTTATCCTTAGGGATGAACTTGGAGCCAACGGTGAAATTCTCGTAGTGGGTCTTAGCGAGCTTCTCGCAGTGGGCAAAGGCCTCTTGTGTGGTAAGGGGCCTGGCGTGTTGTTGCCCTAACTTTATAGGCATATAAAAGGGCGCCCCTTAAATCTTCTCGATCTCCTCGATGAGGGCTTGAAACATATCAGCCTCCTCCACCACCCGCACCTTCTGACCCTTGCGAAAGATGACCGCCCTGCCCCTCCCCGCTGCTATTCCCACATCGGCGTCCCTTCCCTCGCCGGGGCCATTGACCTCGCATCCCATCACCGCCACCTTCACATTTACATCCTTCCCCAGCTTCTTCACATGCTCGTCCACGGCGTGGGCCAGCTCCACTATGTCCACATCGGCTCGTCCGCAACTGGGGCAGGCTATCAGGGTAGCTCCCCTGTCCCTTAGGTTCAGCGACTTAAGGATATCATAGGCCACATCCACCTCCTCGGCGGAGTCCCCTGCCAGAGAGACGCGAATGGTGTCTCCTATGCCCATGTATAGGAGGGTTCCTATACCCACCGAGCTGCGAATAGTGCCCGATTTCTGAGTGCCAGCCTCGGTGATGCCCAGATGCAACGGGTAGGGCACCATTTCGGCGATGCGTTTATAGGCCTCCACCGTGGTGGGCACATCGAAGGCCTTTAGGGATATCTTTATGAGGTCGAAGTCCAAGTCCTCCAGAATGCCTATCTCCCATAGGGCGGCGTCCACCATTCTACCTACTACGTCGGTGATATCCACGGATTTGTCGTAGGGCTCAGGGGGCAGGCTGCCGAAGTTGACCCCCACCCGGATGGGCACCCTTCGTTCCTTGGCCGCTTTCACCACCGTGGCTACCTTTTCTCTGTTGCGAATGTTGCCGGGGTTGAGGCGCAGGCCATCTACCCCTCCCTCTAGGGCGGCCAAGGCAAACTGATAGTGAAAGTGGATGTCTGCTATTAGGGGGATGCGAATATGTTTTTTGATATCGGGAATAGCTTCGGCCGCCGCCTTGTCCGGCACCGCCACTCTGACGATCTCACAGCCCCGCTCCTCCATCTGGCGGACCTGAGCGACGGTGGCCTTCACATCGTGGGTGTAGGTCTTGGTCATGGACTGCACCACTATAGGGGCATCTCCCCCAATGGTTACATCGCCCACCTGAATAGGTTTAGATCGTCGCCGCTGAAACATAACTACGTTTCCTTTGCTAGTGCTTAATTCTGCAAGTCCCTTGCTGTTGTTGCCTGTGCCAACTCCGACCAGAGTAACACTGATGTACCCTCCCTCCCAATCCGGGCGAAGCCCCCTGAGGCATTAGTGGGCGGGTGGGTGGGATGAACAGGATATTTCCCATACCAAACATTAGTGCCTCCATAATTATGCCATAGACCGTAGCCGTTTTTCCACTTCCTCTATGGCGGAGTCTGGGGTGGAGGCCCCGGCGGTTACTCCCACTCGCTCCCTACCTACCAGCCACTGGCGCTCTATCTCGTCGGCCGTCTCTACTTGATGCGTCTCTACTCCCTGGGAGTCACAGGTGTGGGCCAGCTTGCGAGTGTTGGCCGAGTTTTTGCCGCCCACTACTATCATAAGATCTACAGTTTTCGCTAGCTCCTTAGCCGCATCGTAGCGCTCATCGGTCTCGGGGCAGGTGGTGTTTATCACCCTGAGCTCATTGATGAGGCCCAGGTTTTTGGCCACGAATTTCCCCACAAACTCGGCGAAGGACTCCTCGCTCTTGGTGGTCTGGGCGATCAGGGCCACCTTCCTCCGAGGTATATCTATCTCTATCTCAGGGTCCATGGTGGCGATGCTTTGCCCTTTGCTCCACCCCAATACACCCCGCATCTCGGGGTGGTTCTCCTCTCCGTAGATGACCACCTTAAACCCCTCTTCAGCCAGTTCGTAGGCTGCCTTTTGCGACTTGCTGACGATGGGACAGGTGGCGTCCACCAAGTTAAGGCCCATCTCCTTCACCTTCTTATACACTGCGGGTGCCACGCCGTGGGCAGTGATGGTCACCGTATCCGTGGGCACCTCTTCCAGAGATTTGACTACCTTGGCCCCTTTTTGGGAGAGGTCCTCCACCACCGAGGGGTTATGCACTACGAAGCCCAGGGTGGATAAAGAGCCCCTTTGCTCCGTCTCCTCCTCCACCAGATCCACAGCCCGCTTTACCCCGAAGCAGAAGCCCAGAACCTTAGCCCTTATGATCTCCATAATCGGCCTCCTATAACGCCTCTCAACCTTTGTTGAGGGCAGCCTTATATCGGCCCAACGCCGATAATGGGAAGTGGTTTCTATACATGTGATAATTGATTAAAAAATCCCTGGGGAACCCGGTGCCGGTAAAGTGGGGCTCGTCCCAGGAGCCGCCTTCTCGCTGTGTCTCTATCAGGTAGTCTATTCCCCGCTGCACCGCCGGGTTACCCTCCTCTCCAGTGGCCAGAAGCCCTATGAGAGCCCATGCTGTCTGGGAGGCGGTGCTGGGCCCCTTTCCTTTGAGGTTGGGGTTGGCGTAGGAATCGCAGCTTTCCCCCCAGCCGCCATCGGGGTTCTGGTGTTCCAGCAGCCATTTCACCGCCTTGCGTATGTATCCCTGGCTCATGTCTTCGCCGACGGCTTGGAGGGCTGGCAGAGCCGCACCGGTACCGTAGATGTAATTGACTCCCCAGCGCCCGAACCAGCTCCCGTCCTCCTCTTGCTCCCCTTTAATGTATTCAAGGGCCCGGGCAATGGAAGCGAATCTTCTATCGTAGCCTGTCATCCCGAAGAACTCTATGATGTGGGCTGTTACATCCACGCTGGGAGGGTCGATGACCTCTCCGAAGTCGCAGAATGGGATCTGGGTGACGAACCTTTTGGTGTTGTCCACGTCGAAGGATCCCCACCCCCCGTTTTTACTCTGCATGCTGACAAGCCACCGGAAGCCTCGATCCAAGGCCCTCTTCTGATCCTCCCCTTTCAGTAACATCTTGACCCTTTTTATGGCAATGAGGATCTCAGCGGCGTCGTCGGTGTCGGGATAGATATCGTTTTCGAACTCGAAGGCCCAGCCGCCGGGTTCGCCGGCCTTATTTTTCACCTGCCAATCGCCCCCGACAACGATCTGCTCCTTGAGCAGCCAGAAAGCAGCTTTGAAGAGGGCGGGGTGGTCAGGGGGCAGGCCTGAGTCCAGCAAAGCTATCATGGCTAGAGCGGTGTCCCAGGTTGGGGATAGACAGGCCTGGGTGTAGAATATCTCCTCATCTTCGATGGCGAAGGTCTCAAAGCCTTGCAGCCCTTTGGCTATAACGGGATGGTCCGCCGGGTATCCCAGATGTTTGAGAGCCAAGAGGGAATAGACCCAGGGGGGTTGAATGCCGCCCCAGCTGCCGTCGGCCTCCTGGTGTTCCACTATCCATCTCTCCACCTTCTTCATGGCCCATTGGCGGCCCGGCTTCCAGGGTATCTTTTCCCACCCTCGCAGTAGAGAGTTGCACCCACGGAAGAAGGTGCCCCAGCTCAGGGGCCTGGTTACCTTGCCGAAGGTGTATCGGGTCTGGGAGCGGGACTGGGGGTAGAGTTCGTCTATGGAGGCCCAGGGAGGTATAGGGCACGTTGGCTTGTCGGTGAGCAAGATCAGCATGGGCACTATAGTGCCGCGGGCCCAACTGGAGAATTCGTAAATGTTGATGGGGAAGCTGGGTGGTAGGAAGATAAACTCGGGGGGCATGGTAGGGGTGCCCCGCCAGTCCCACTGACCGAAGAGGGCCAGCCATATCTTGGTGAAGTTGCGTGCCTTGGGCACTCCGCCCCGAGAGAGAATGAACTCTCGCGCCTTCTGCATGCGGGGCTCCTGGGACGAGACACCCGCCAGCTTCATGGCGAAGTAGGCCTCCACCGACATGCTGAGATTGCCGGAATCCCCATAGTATATGCTCCAGCCGCCGTTGGATAGCTGCTGACGCTGCAGATAGGTGACGATTTTGGCCCATCGAGCTTTATCGGCCACACCCAGGAAGTGGGTCAGGAGAAGGTATTCCGAGGTGATGGCGACGTTGGACTCCAGCTCTCCCCACCAGAAGCCCTCGGGGTACTGCATCCTGAGGAGATAGTCCTGGGCTCGCTGGATGGCCCTATCCAGGACATTGAGCTCATGCCCTTCTTTCTCTGGAGAGGGTCCCTCTAGAACTTCTAGGACGTCCTTAGGCTGACTGGATGTTTCCGTCACAATTTTGCCTCTCAGACCTTAGCCTTGACCAATTCGTCTTGGGAGGTTGATGCTGCCGCCCCTTTTTTTACCCTTTCCTGTTCATAGAACCAATCGACCGCCTCTTTCAGGGCCTCCCTTACCGGCGTTTGGGGCAGGCCCAATTCCCGAACCGCTTTTGTGGCGTCGAAATACATCGGCTTTTTAGCCATCCTCACCCCCGTTATGGGGGCTCGAGGGCTTCGGCCTAAAATGGTGCCAGAGAGTTCATCCACGTAGGCGAAACCCAGGGCAACCAGATAGGGGACCCTTATTCTGGGCGAACTCCTTCCCGTTATCTCCGCCAGAGTGTCCAGGATCGCCTTAAAAGACATATTTGTGTTGCCCAGGATGTATCGCTCCCCCACTCGCCCCTTCTCCAGCGCTAAGATGTGTCCTCGTGCCACGTCCTTCACATGGATCAGATTCAAGCCCGTATCTAGGTAAGCGGGCATTTTACCCTTTAGAAAGTCTAGGATAATCTGGCCGGTGGGGGTGGGTTTTACATCTCCCGGCCCCACCGGAGCGGTGGGGTTTACCACCACTAGGGGGAGTCCTGCTCTACAAAGCTTCAGGGCCTCTAGTTCGGCTATATATTTAGATCTCTTATAATGGCCTATCAAGTCTTGGGGGCTGGGTTCAACCTCCTCGGTGCTGGGCACGCCCCCTTTGGAGAGGCCGATGGTGGAGGCCGTGCTGGTATAGACCACCCTCTTTACCCCCTTCTCCAGGGCAGCCTTCAGAATATTCCTCGTCCCCCCCACATTAGTGCTATATAGAGCCTGTCTATCCCTGGCCCATAGGGTGTATAGGGCCGCGCAGTGAAATAAGACCTCGCAACCTTCCAGGGCGTCCTTTAGAGAGGCTACATCCAGAAGGTCGCCGGTGGCCATCTCGATATCAAGGCCTTCGATGTTTCTCTTATCGCTTTCCCGCCTGACCAGGGCCCGAACCTGGAATCCCTCTTCCAGAAGCTCCCTGGTGAGGTTGCCCCCGATGAAGCCCGTAGCCCCCGTAACCAGCGCCTTCATGAAGTCAGCTCCTCATATGCTCTAGGCGAGGAATTTAGCCGAGCAGCTAGGGCAGTGATGAAGATAGAGAGGCTCCTCGCCGCCTTGGCGGAGTTGAAGGCTAATCGCCCCAATGTTAATGCGTGTTGGGGATGGGCTAGAAGATACGGAATTGCCCTGCTGGGGATGAGGCTTCCATTGGACCTGAGTATCTTGCTGAAATCGGGAAGCCCCTCTCCCACTGTATCCACTATTGCTCTTGTTACCAGGAAAGGGACCCCATAGCGAGCACAGCGCTGGGCGATCCAATAGCTCTCCATGTCCGCTATCTTCACCTGAAAATGGCCGTTTATCCATCCCTTCATTGGAGGGTTTCCTATTATTCTAGGTACTGTTAGTCCGTCCCCTATGTGGAAGGGTACCCCCCTTCCCTTCAACGCCTGGGTAGTCAAAAGGACGAGCCTTTCATGGCAGACCTCCCCAGCTTCCAGGGAGATGCTATCGCTTCCAATCCCAACCCTCTCAATGGCATATATACGGGGACATATAACTAGGTCACCTACCTTTAGCTCCTTAGAGATCCCCCCGGCGAAGCCGGTGGATATCGCCACCTCTGGACTATAGCTGCTGAGCACCCACTCTGCCGTCTCCTCGGCATTCTCCCTCCCTATGCCTGTCTGGACCAGGAGGAAGTCCAGGCCCTCAAATTGTCCCTCTGTGACGGCTCCAGGGCCACGGTGGGTCCTCTTCGCCTTCGTAAGCCGTCTTTCCAGCCAGTGGGTTTCTCTTTCTATGGCGGCGAATATAGCTATCATCGTCTTTGCTTTAGGAGGTTACCCCTTTCCCTTAAATTGAGATATCATCAAGAGAGGGTCGAGCTCATCATCTTGAACATGTCCATGGGCCCGGCCTCAAGGATGGTGGTGGCCTCATAGCCGCAGTGCATCATGCACTTGGCACACCTGGGATTCTTGCCGTAGCCGTAGTTATTCCAGGGGGTCTTCTCCATCAGATCTTCAAAGCTACTGTAACGGCCGTCGGTGAGAAGATAGCAAGGCCCCTTCCATCCATTGGGGTCTCGAGTGGGGTTGCCCCACGGAGTGCACTGGTATTCTCGCTCTCCCTTCAAGAAATCTATGTATTGGGGGGTGTTCCAATAGCGAATGTTAGACCCAGCCTTTTCATGAATAGTGCGAAATAGCTGGATGGCCTCCTCCCTGGTGGGGAAAATATCGAAGCTGGAATCCACCTCCTCATAGCTAAAAGCCGGAGAGACGATGACCCCATCCACATCCAGCTCCATGAGGAGGCGGAAGAGCTGGGCTATCTCATCGGCATCGGAGTCTTTATACAGGGTGGTGTTGGTGGCCACCCTGTATCCCGCCCTCTTGGATTTTCTAATTCCCTCGATGACTATATCGTACACACCCTCACGCTCCACCATCTTATCGTGGTGCTCCCTGAGGCCATCGATGTGGAAAACGAAGGAGAAATAGGGACTGGGCCGGATCTTTTCCAAGGCTCTATCCAGCAGAATGCCATTGGTGCAGAGCATCACCATCTTCCTTCGGTCTATGATCCCCTGAACAATCTTATCTATCTCGGGGTGAACCAGAGGCTCTCCCCCGGCGAGGGATACCGCCGGCACTCCACATTCATCCACGGCGTCCAGGCACTCCTGAACCGTCATCATGCCGTGCATCATCTCTTCATCTTGGCGGATTTTGCCGCAGCCTGTGCAGGTCAGGTTGCACTTCAGGGTGGGTTCCAGCATTAGGACCATGGGGTACCGTTCTTCGCCTTGGAACTTCTTCCTGGCTACATAGTTACTCAACTGCCACAGAACAGGTAAGGGTTGTCTCACTTTGTCTCTCCCTCTAGTGTTCCCGCTCCAAAAGGAAGGCCATTACCTCCGTAAGGTCCCTTTTAGCCGAGGAGGATAGCTTGGCCGACTTTAGCTCATCCATGGCCTGAGAACAGTGCTCCTCGGCCATCTTCTGGCAATACTCTCTTGCCTTCCAGTTATCGAGGATTATTAATACCTCTTCTACATCCCCCTCCGACAGAATTGTCCTAGTGTATAGGCTGTATAGCCTTTCTCTATCTGAGCCTTCAATCACATTCAGCACATACACCACCGGTAGGGTCTTCTTACGCCTTCTTATATCGGCCGCTATGGGCTTTCCAGTGTGCCCTTCCTTTCCCCACGTCCCCAAAATATCGTCTTTTATCTGAAAGACCAGCCCCAACTTTCTACCAAACCGACGGAGGCATTCTACGGTCTTGATATCCTCTGTGCCAAACAGGGCCCCTAAATGTAATGCGCACTCCATTAGAGCGCCCGTTTTTTTGGAGATCATGGTCAAGTAATCGGCCACCGTTATATCCATGCGCTCTTCATAGGTTATATCCAGACACTGGCCCTCTATCATCTCCATGATGGCACCACTCAGAGAGTGGGAGGCTTTGAGGATTTTTTCGGGGGAGGCATTGTGATCATACTGAAGGAGGGCCAAGTTCCCAATAATGCCTAGAGTGGTTCCGGCGTTTAAGGCCCGGTCCTCTCCCCACAGGTACCACACCGTAGGACGATGGCGACGTTCCTTGTCACCATCTTGTATATCGTCGTGGATTAGGGAGAAGTTATGTACCAGCTCAAGGGCTGTGGCCGCAGATAGAGCCGACCTCCAACTGCCCCCTACTGCCTCGCAGGCTAAGAGACATAGGGAAGGACGTATGGCCTTCCCCCCTGGAGCCGATATATGAGTGCCATTTTCGTTGACCCAGCCCATATGGTAACGTAGCATATCATATGGGCCTGCCTCCTCATGCACCAGCGCCTTTTTCAGCGCTTGGTCCACTTCGTCCCTATATCGCTCGAAGATGGCAGGTAACCTCACCGACACCGTTTCCATGACTTAGTCCTCTATATTGCCTCCTGAGTCCTTATTATCGAGTTTTCGGGGACGACATCCCTGCACAACTCGGGAAAGTTAGCCTTGATGCGGCGGACGATGCCTTGAGAATCCAGATCGTACCTGGCCCGCAGATAGGACTGAGAGCCGTGCTCAATGAATTCATCGGGCATACCTATGGACTCCACCACCATGTCCTTCAAGTCACGAGCATTCAGCAGCTCTAGAACAGCGCTGCCGAATCCCCCTGCCAACATCCCCTCCTCCACGGTCACGACTCTGCCGGTATGACCGCAGGCCTCCAATATTAGCGTTTCATCCAGCGGCTTGATGAAGCGAGCGTTCACCACGGTGCAGCCGATGTTCTCTTCCTCCAGAATCCGGGACGCCTCTAACGCTGGGTAAACCATGGAGCCAAGGGCCACGATGGTTATATCATCCCCGTATCGCAGCACCTCCCCCTTGCCCATGGGCATATCTCTTAAAGCTTGGTCCAGTGGTATTCCCACCCCCTTGCCTCGGGGATACCTAATGGCCATGGGGCCATCGTTTTTAACGGCAGTGTAGATGAGGTGCTGAAGCTCGTTTTCGTCCTTGGGGGCAGCCATAGTTATATTTGGCAGACATCGGATAGATGAGATATCGAAGGCCCCCTGATGGCTTTTCCCGTCCTCTCCCACAATCCCGGCCCTGTCAATGGCCAGTACCACAGGAAGGTCCTGCAGACAAACGTCGTGGACTATCTGATCGAAGGCCCTCTGTAAGAAGGTGGAGTAGATGGCTACTATGGGCTTGAGGCCCCCCCGGGCCATCCCCGCCGCCATACTAACGGCATGTTGTTCCGCTATACCCACATCGTAGACTCTATCAGGAAACCGCTCCTTCACACTAACGAGCCCGGTGCCCTCCATCATAGCGGCGCTGATGGCCACTACTCTAGGGTCCTTCTCCATGAGGCGGATGACAGTATCGGCAAAGACCCGGGAGTAGGTAGGGGTCGAGTCGTCGGAGGACAAGGGGGACCCCGGTTGATGATACTTTACGGGGTCCTTTTCCGCCGGGGGATAGCCCCTGCCCTTATGGGTTATAACGTGAATTAAGGGGGTCTTATGGGAATGCTGTCGGGCCTCTTTAAGGGTCTCTTCCAACTCTCGGATGTTATGGCCATCTATAGGTCCCAGGTACTTGAATCCCATCTCCTCCCACAACATGCTGGGAATGATAAATCCCTGAAGGCTGTCTTTCACCTTCTTCACCAACTGCCAGGCAAAGTCTCCATGGGGAAGCTTGTGAGCCAGCTCCTTGCTCTTCTGTACCATGGCATCATATTCGGGGTGTAGAGCAATTCTATCCCGCCAGTGAGTGAGCCAGCCTATGTTCTCCGAGATGGACATCCCATTATCGTTGAGGATCACCATAAGGTTCTTAGGTTTGATGTGGGCCATGTTGTTCAAAGCTTCGTAGCTCAGGCCCGCGGTGAGAGCGCCATCTCCTATTATCGCCACAACGTAGCTGTCTCTCTTCAGGTGATGGGCACCTGAGGCTATACCTAGGGCTATGGAGAGGCCAGTGCCTGCGTGGCCGGCGCATAGGGTATCGTGGGGGCTTTCGGAAGGGTCGGCGAAGCCAGAGAGCCCACCCGCTTTTCTGATGCTGGCAAAGCGCTCCCTTCGACCGGTCAATAGCTTGTGGGTGTAGCATTGGTTGCTGGTGTCCCATACCAGCTTATCCTTGGGGCTATCGAAGACTCGATGAAGGGCGATGGTGAGCTCAACCACTCCCAGGTTGGAGGCCAGATGTCCGCCATTACTGCTTACCGTAGTGATTATTGCTTCTCTGATCTCTTGGGCCAGCTGATCCATTTCCTGGTAAGTCAGTGGCCGCAGGTCCTGGGGTTCGTTAATTCCATCCAGTATTCGTGCCATGGCCTCATCATCCTCCTTGGGGACGATTCTAGTGATAAGTCAATGGATTCTCTAATCCCGGGCCCGTTGATTATATATACCTAGTCTGCCTATGCCCTAAGTTGCCTATAAGTTACCATAAGCATACAGGGCAGTCAATACCTTAATAAGGGTAATGTCTATTTTTTCTTTAGGCTCAGGCTATTGACATACCAGAGGATATACTGTTAATTTATACCTAGTGTTATAAGGTATTTTGTTGGCTGGTTAACGAAATGGGATATATAGGGGAACTTTTAAAGGGTAGCACTGACTCTCTTCTTCTTGCCTTGATTAAGGAAAAGCCCATGTATGGCTATCAGCTCATAAAGGAGCTGGAGCGCAGAAGCAAGGGTTACTTCAAGTTTAAAGAGGGCACCATCTATCCTGCCTTGCATCGGCTGGAAGAGGATAGGCTCATTGTGGGCACATGGGAGAAGTTATCCAACGGTCAGGAAAGAAGATACTATCGATTGACTCGAAAAGGGGAGGAGGCGCTGAGCAGTCGCATGAACATATGGCAGGAGTTCGCCAAAGCGGTTAACCTAGTGGTTGAGCCTCCCCAGGATCGTAAAAGGGTGTAAATAGAGGCAGTTCAATGCTTCCGGTGGCTGTAAGATACCTAGAAGATATAAGGGCCCGACTTGATCTTGACCCTGCCATAGAAGAGAGGATCATTCGGGAGCTACACACCCACTTGGAGGAGGCGATAAGGGAGGCTAAGGAGACCGGCCTGCTGGAGGAAGAGGCGGTGAGGGAAGCCATATCTTCCCTCGGGCGGGCAAGGGTGGTGGCTCGCAGAATGCAGGAGGCGCACAAAAGGGCCAGCGGCAAAGAAACTCTTATGGCGGCCCTGCCTCATCTTTTGATAGCCCTCCTCTTTATTTTTCACTCTTGGGACAGTCTAGCATGGCTACTGGCTATCCTATTACCCATTGTGGGCGTAACCTTATACGGGTGGTGGGTAGGGAAGCCTGCTTGGCTCTATTCGTGGGTGGGGTATTCCCTAGTGCCCTTGTTCATCGCCGGATATTTGGCGGTGCCCTCCCTGGGGCAGATCCTCTCCTTTATTTTCCTAAAAGATGGCTCCTTGCCTAACTGGGGAACTCTTCTAATCATTATGATTTACTTTCCCCTGGCCCTATGGATCGTGGTCTCCACTTCCATACGAGTAGTAAGGCGCGATTGGATTCTGGCGTCGCTAATGCTTTTTCCTCTGCCCATCTTGGCGACTTGGCTGGCGTTGCTGGAGGAGGCGGGAGGATTCTTCAATATAGATCTGGCACAGGCCCACCAAGCGGATTTGAGCATGGCCTTCACTAGCGGCGCTCTAGCGATAACCACCGCCTTGTTTATAAGGCTGAGGCGGCGTTCTCTTAAGGTGGGAGCCCTAGTGGCGGTTACCCTGGCGGTCTCTACCATAGTTCTTCACAACGCTGAAAGCAGGCCAGGCTTATTAGGATTTTTGGTCCTAGCCATTCTGCTACTAGGCTTCTTCTTAAGCCCAGCCCTATTGGAAGCCAAGTGGAACCCCAGAGACGAGAACAGGGAGAGCTACTAGCACCTCTTTGGACTACCCGCTCAGTTCGCCACAACTACATATATAGGGTCGGCAAAAAGGGTGTGCCCAGGACTCATGTCCATTCCCCAAACCTCTCATAATTACCAGCGGCTTTCACCTTTGAGGGAATGACTGTTAGACCCTACGAAAAGCTGCGACCTTGCCTTCCCACCTAAGCTCTATATGAGGAAGAAAATGGTTATAATGGTAAGCAGCAAGGAGCATTCGGGGATATTAAACCTATTTTATCCTTCTCTTCGTGAATGGTGAGGTGCCGGTGACTGAAGATAAGCTTATCGTCGCTCTGGTGGACGATCTCTTTTTTGGCTCTCAAATTGGAGATGTAGCCGAAAACCTGGGATATCAGGTAAAGTTCATCAAGAGGGAATCAGATTTAAGGGATAGCGCTTCTCTACCACAGCCATGCTTGGTTATCGTGGACCTCATGGTGGAAGGATTGGACTGGGCCAGAGTGCTCAAGGAGTTCAAGGCCAATGCCTCAAATAATGACACAAAGATATTGGCCTTTGGTCCCCACGAAGACTTATCCAAGAGGGAGGCGGCCATAAAGGCGGGGTGCGACATTGTAGTGGCTAGGTCTAAGTTCGTGGCCGACCTACCCGCCCTGATAGGGAAGTATGCAAGGATGTAGCGACTGAAGCCCCGATGAGAACCTAATGAACCCTTGAAATTAAGGAGGGGAAGTGAAACTAAAAGACCAGGTAGCCATCGTCACGGGGAGTGGTGTCGGCATCGGAAAGGCCATCGCCCTGACCTTTGCCCGTGAGGGAGCCCACGTAGTGTTGGCCGCCAGGACTAGAGGAAGGCTGGAGGAGACGGCCCAAGAGATAGATGCCCTAGGACGTAAGGCCCTTCCCATAGTTACAGATGTCTCCGACGAAGGACAGGTACAGTCCATGGTTTCCCAAACTCTAGGGAAGTTTGGCAGGGTGGACTTGCTGGTGAACAATTCCGGCCCAGAAGGGCCCACTGCCAATGTAGTAGATATGGACCTTCAGGAGTGGAACGCATGCATAGCCGCCAATCTGACTGGGACTATGCTCTGCTCTCGAGAGGTGTTAAAGGAGATGATTCCTCGCAGGCGGGGCAACATAGTTAACATCTCCTCGACGTCGGGTAAACACGGTGACTCCATGAGGAGCCCCTATGTAGCCGCCAAATGGGGGGTGGTAGGTTTCACCCAAAGCTTGGCCTTAGAGGTGGGCCCCCATAATATCAGGGTCAACTGTATCTGCCCCGGCGCCGTCGAGGGGGAGCGCATGGAACGGGTCCTCCGCATCAAGGCCGAGGCCACCGGCATACCCTATGAAACGCTGCGTCAGCCTTTCTTGGATGAGGCGGCTCTACGCCGTATGGTCACCCCTCAGGAGGTAGCCAACCTAGCTCTGTTCCTAGCCTCTGAGGAATCCAGCGGCATGACAGGGGAGGCCATCACCATCTCCGCCGGCCTGGAGATGGGATGAAGCCGATTTGGTAGATGCCTTTTTAAAAGGCATTTTCCCCTTAATGCCGAATCGTATTAAACTTATAGAG
>JAZGDP010000167.1:0-5268 GCA_036477885.1 Dehalococcoidia bacterium | reverse complement strand
TAAGGGGAATGTTCAGGTGATAGACGTGCGCACCCCGGAGGAATTCTCCACTGGCCGCATCCCTGGGGCTCAACTCATCCCTGTGAATGACTTTTTCTCCAGGGTAGAGGAGTTGCCCCATGACTGTGACCTGATTATCGTGTGCTCGGTGGGACAGCGCAGCGCCTTAGCCTGTGAAATCGCCGCTGCAGTAGGCTACACAAGACTCTATAACGTGGAGGACGGTACCGACGCATGGATAGCTAATAATTACCCCGTGGAGCGATAAAAGCTCAGGAGTAATTATTAGATCCAGCCGAGTTGGAACCGAAAGCTAGATGTAATGAAGCCTGAACAAGTTGATCCACCTTCCGAGTTCTCTGGGCTCCCAACGGATGTAGGGCATCTGGATGTTAAGGATCTATTGTTTCGATACGGGGAGGCCATGGCCCGGTGCGGGCAGTTGGAGAATCAGGTTCGCATCCTTGAGGAGAAGACACAATCTCTGGAAGAAGCCGCCGATGGCTCGAGGAGCGAGCTGCAGAGCCTCCTACAGCAAGAAGAGAAGGAGCTGAAGCAAAAGGAGCAGACCATCGCTTCCCTTAAAATCCAGCTCCTAACCGCCAAAGCCGAGATCGACCGACTGAAGGAGAAACTGAGCCTGGCAGAGGAGGGCGGACTTATTCGTCAGAGGCGTCGCCAGCGCCATCAGCGACACTGGTGGCAGGTGTGGCGCTAAAGGGTTCTGAGGACATTGGCTTATGATATCGGGAGGCATAGGTAAAAGAGTGCATCTCATAACGGGGGGACCCGGTGTCGGTAAAACAACCCTCATTAAGGAGGCAATACGCACATGGAGGGGCGCCTTAGGCGGTTTCTATACCGAGGAGATACGTGTCCATGGGCGTAGGGAAGGCTTCCGCATCGTTACCTTAGATGGGAGAGAGGGCGTGCTGGCCCACGTGAACTATTCGGGGCCGCCCTGGGTAGGCAAATACGGAGTCGATGTATACGCACTGGAAGAAATCGCCGTGACAGCTATAAAGGAGGCCATCAGGCAGGGGGCATTAGTGATCATAGATGAGATAGGGAAGATGGAGCTATGCTCCTCACACTTTAGAGAGGCGGTGTCGGTTGCCTTAAGAGAAGGGGTGAATGTATTGGGAACCATAATGTTGACTCCCCACCCCTGGGCCAATGAGATCAAAAGTCATCCCGCTGTACGCCTTATCACCTTGGAGAAGACTAATAGGGACAGCGTTATCGGAGAGATTAATCAATGGTTGGAATCCCTGCAGAGTAGAGCTACCAGCACCGTATAGAGAAAGCCGATGAACAAAAGGAAAAGAGTAGCCCAATTAAAACACCGCCGTAAGAGAATGAAGCTGAAGCTGAGGGCAAAGGCCCAGCGAGCTTCCTCCAAGGCTTAGCTGGTGGGCGATTTAAGGCTGACTGAGGTCGAACCTAAACACCTGATTAGGCTGGAAGGGGGCGAGTAAATAGCGGATGTCCATATCAGTGGTGGGATCTGTAGCCTACGATTCCGTAAAGACGCCTCTGGGTCAGCGTGAGGAGGTGTTAGGGGGATCGGCTATCTACTTCTCTGCTGCCGCCAGTTACTTCTGCCCAGTAAGCATCGTAGCGGTGGTGGGCAGCGATTTCAGGGCAGACGAGTTGGTGGTGCTGGAGGCCAGGGATGTCGATACGACGGGACTGGTGAGGGCCCAAGGGAAGACCTTTCGGTGGTCGGGGGAGTATGGAGAAAATATCAACGATTGCCATACCCTGGAGACCCAACTCAATGTCTTTGCCCATTTCAGGCCCCAGCTGTCTCCTCAAGCTAAAAGCAGCCCTTACCTATTTCTTGCCAATATAGATCCCGATCTTCAATATGATGTGCTACAAAAAATGGACAAGCGCCCCAAAGTGGTGGCGGGCGATACCATGAACCTCTGGATCCAGCAGAAGACAGAGGCCTTGAAGAGGGTGTTGGCCACCCTGGATATACTTATGATTAACGATAGTGAGGCTTATCTCCTGGCGGGAGAATGGAATCTGGTTAAGGCGGCCAAGCATATACTTAGCCTGGGCCCTAAGATGGTGCTGATAAAGCGAGGGGAATACGGAGCCATCGGTTTTACTGGCGACTCCATTTTTGCTGCTCCTGCCTACCCTCTGGAGATGGTGGTGGATCCTACCGGCGCTGGAGATTCCTTTGCCGGAGGCTTCATGGGCTACATAGCTGCCACAGGCGATACCTCCATGGAGGGGTTTCGCAGGGCCACAATTTTAGGCTCGGTCATGGCCTCCTTCGCCGTGGAGAGCTTCAGCCTGGAGCGGCTGAACTCTTTAACTTACCATGACATACAAAAAAGGTTTAGGGACTTTAAGAACCTGACCCAGTTCGAAGACCTTAAAGAAGGAGAGATTATAGTGAAAGAGAAGGTTTTAAAGACGGCTCATGAGAAGGAAGGCTCGTAGTGGATAGGCAGACCTTAAAGGCGGATATTAAAGACCCCTCCCTGGCCCCGGATGGGATAAACCGCATTGAATGGGCCGCCAGGGAGATGCCGGTGCTGCGCCTGATCAGAGAGCGGTTCGCCAAGGAAAAACCCCTCAAGGGTATCCGCATCTCGGCTTGTCTGCACATCACTTCCGAGACGGCCAACTTGGCTTTGGCTCTGCGGGATGGCGCCGCCGATTTAGTTCTGTGTGCCAGCAATCCCCTTAGCACACAGGACGATGTAGCCGCCGCCCTGTCGGTGGAATACGGTATCCCTACCAATGCCATAAAAGATGAAGACCAAGAATCCTACTATCGCCACATCCATGCAGCCCTGGACCATCGTCCCCATTTCACCATGGACGATGGGGCCGATCTGGTAGCTGCCCTCCATCAGGAGCGGATCGATCTTTTGAGCAACGTGGTGGGGGGAATGGAGGAGACCACCACGGGAGTGATTCGACTTAGAAGCATGGCCGCTGAAGGAGCCCTCAAATATCCCATCATCGAGGTAAACGAGGCGTCAACTAAACACTTCTTTGATAATCGCTACGGTACCGGCCAGAGCACGGTGGATGGCATAACCAGGGCAACAAATGTCCTATGGGCGGGTAAAAATGTGGTGGTGTGCGGATACGGATGGTGCGGCAGGGGCATAGCTCTGCGGGCCAAGGGGATGGGGGCCCACATCATCGTTACCGAGGTGGACCCCATTCGTGCCTTGGAAGCAGTGATGGACGGATATCAGGCCATGCCCCTCCTTGAGGCGGCTAAAATAGGTGATATCTTTGTGACTGTCACCGGGGGCTTTAGGACTATCGATGAACAACACTTCCATCTCATGAAGGAGGGGGCCATATTGGCCAACAGCGGCCACTTCAACGTAGAGATAAACATTCCAGCCCTGGAGGAGATGGCCACAGCCAAACGCCAGATTCGTCCTTTTGTGGAGGAGTATACCTTGCCCGATGGACGACGGTTATACTTGCTTGCTCAGGGACGGTTGATCAACCTCTCCGCTGCTGAGGGGCATCCCGCCAGTGTCATGGATATGAGCTTTGCCAATCAGGCCCTGTGTGCCGAATATTTTGCCAAAATGAAGGAGCCTTTGGCACCGGGAGTACACCCTGTACCCAAGGAGATAGACGAGGAGGTAGGGAGATTGAAGCTCAGCTCCATGGGTATCTATATAGATACCCTCACCGAGGAGCAAAAAAACTACTTAGAGAGTTGGGAAAGCGGCACTTAAAAACTGTAGGCATAATATATGGTAGGGGTCGTCTTTCGTTTGAGAGGAGGAGAAAACATGAGTACCAGTTTCACGGCATCGCCTTCGTACATGATAACATCGGAGTCGGTGACTGAGGGGCATCCCGATAAGCTCTGTGACGAGATATCCGATGCCGTTTTAGACGCCATACTGCTTAAGGACCCCTATGCTCGGGTAGCTTGCGAGGCCTCGGTTACTACCGGGTTGGTTCTGGTCATGGGCGAGATAACCACTGATTGTTACGTGGAGATAGCCAAGGTAGTCAGGGATACGGTAAGGGAGGCAGGCTATACCCATGCCGATTATGGATTCGATTTCGAAACCTGTGGTGTCATCGTCTCCATCAAGGAACAGTCCAAGGATATAGCGTTGGGGGTGGACTATTCCCAGGAGGCCAAGGAGAAGGAGGTGCCCTATAACGCCGAGGGGGACTACGACAAGATTGGAGCGGGAGATCAGGGGATGATGGTGGGATTTGCCTGCAACGAGACCCCAGAGCTGATGCCCTTGCCCATCTCTTTGGCCCATAAACTGTGTCGGCGTCTTGCCGAGGTGCGCAAGGACCAGACCCTGCCCTATCTGCGTCCCGATGGCAAAGCCCAGGTAACCGTTGAATACAGCTACGGGGTTCCCAAGCGTGTCGATACAGTCATTGTCAGCACCCAGCACGACCCCGGCATCAGTCACGATGTCATCGAATCCGACATGTTTGAGCACGTTATCACAGAGGTCATACCCAAGTCTCTGAGGGATAAGAACACTCACTATCTTGTCAATCCCACGGGGCGCTTTGTGGTGGGAGGCCCCATGGGGGATTCGGGCCTAACCGGACGCAAGCTTTTGGTGGATACCTATGGGGGCGTTGCCAGGCACGGTGGTGGAAGCTTTTCCGGAAAAGACCCCACCAAAGTGGACCGCTCGGCAGCCTATGCCGCACGCTATGTAGCCAAGAACCTGGTGGCAGCAGGTCTGGCCGAACGTTTAGAGATTCAGCTATCTTACGCCATTGGAGTGGCGCTGCCAGTATCCATCTCCATTGAGACTTTTGGCACAGGTAAGGTGGATGACGAGACTATCCTGAAACTCATAGATAAGCATTTCGACCTTCGCCCGGCGGCTATCATAGATAAGCTTTCATTGCGGAGACCTATCTACAAACCTGTCGCCTCGTACGGCCACTTCGGGCGAGAGGACCTAGACCTTTCCTGGGAGAAGACGGATAAGGCGAACATACTGAGGGCCGAGGCCGGATTGAAGGTGATCAAGGGGGGCCGCTCTCGAGCCCAAGCTTAAGGGAGACTCTGCCCTCCGGAATCCCTCGTTCCCTCATCCGTTGAATGCACCCTTGGGTGCCTGTCGATGGAGTTTGCACGGGTAACCTCTATGAGGTAGAAAAACAGAAGCGATTTCAAAATCGTAAGTCAATAAGGGGAGGGTATAGCTACCTTGGGGTGTGATTGTCGCTCCAGGAGAAGCGAGGGTTTTGAGATAGCTTATAGCCTTTACCGACAACCTT
>JAZGDP010000166.1:0-9453 GCA_036477885.1 Dehalococcoidia bacterium | reverse complement strand
ACTGTTTCGCACTTCTCTTAGCCAGGAAACTTTAGCAAGAGTCTATGAGAACTCACATTAGATTTGGCACCGACGGCTGGCGGGGAATAATAGCCCAGGACTTCACTTATGATAATGTGCGCGCCTGTGCCCAGGGGGTGGCCGATTACTTAGCTAGAGAGGGTATGGCGGACTCAGGCCTTGTGGTGGGATATGATACTCGCTTTGCCTCGGAGCACTTCGCCCAAGCAGTGGCCGAGGTGCTGGCGGGAAACGGCATAAAAAGCTACCTGTGTGATAAGGCTGTGCCAACCCCTGTGGTTAGCTACAACATAGTTGTGCTAAAGACAGCCGGGGCTGTAGTTATCACCGCCAGTCACAATCCGGCTAACTGGAACGGCTTTAAATTTAAATCCCAATATGCCGGTAGCGCCTCCCCCGATGTGGTGGCTACCCTGGAGAACCACATAGCCAAGGTGCTGGAATCTGGAAAGGTCGGCACCATTCCCCTGGAGCAGGGGCTAAAAGATGGAGTCATTGAGCACATAGACCCGGCGCCCTCATACATGAGTCATATATCCACTCTAGTGGACTTGGAGCCCATAAAGAGGGCGGGGCTAAGGATAGTGGTGGATTCCATGTACGGAGTCGGCGCCGGCTACTTTCACCGACTCATTGAAGGAGGCACCACTCGGGTGACGGAGATCAATGGGGAACGCAATCCCCTCTTCCCAGGCATTCAGCAGCCAGAGCCCATAGCCCAGAACCTCACCAGGCTCTCTGGCCTCATTAAGGAGGAGGGCGCCGATGTGGGCTTAGCCACCGATGGCGATGCCGACCGCCTGGGAATGGTGGACGAAAAGGGCGACTTCATATCGCCTCTTCAGATATTCGGCCTTCTGGCTCTCTACCTTCTCGAGGTGCGGAGGGAGCGGGGAGCCATGGTTAAATCCCTTACCACCACTCGGATGATTCAGCATCTGGGCGAGCTTTATGGTGTTCCCGTCTTCGAGACACCCGTAGGATTTAAACATATCGGCCCGGTGATGATCCGGGAGAACGCCCTTATAGGAGGGGAGGAGAGCGGCGGCTTCGGCTTCCGAGGCCATATCCCTGAGAGGGATGGCATCCTCTCCGGCCTCTATATATTGGATTTGATGGTGAAGCTGGGCAAGAAGCCCTCGGAGCTAATCCAGTATCTGTACGATAAGGTTGGCCCTCACTACTATGACCGCATCGATATTCATTTCGATGCCAGCTGTCGCCAATCCATCCTCCATCGCATGACCAACAGCAGACCGAAGATGGTGGACGGATATCCCGTAGCATCCGTAGATTCTACCGATGGGTGGCGGATTCTGCTGCAGGATGGCAGTTGGCTTCTCATGCGCTTCTCGGGCACGGAACCCCTCCTGCGCATCTACGCCGAAAGCCAAAGCCCGGAGAGGGTGAAGAGGCTCATAGAGTTCGGGGAAAGCCTAGCTGGCCTTTAGCCTCTGTTTATACCTAAGATGGGAGAAAACATAGAATGGAGTTCAGGTTCTCGCCTCAAGAGGAGGCCTTTCGACAGGAGGTGGTGGAGTTCCTTAAGGATGAGCTCCCCCCTGGATTTGTCGGATATGAGACCGGCGATGAATACACCGGCGAGGCGTGGGAGCTCACCAAAAGCTTCTCCAAGAAGCTGGCAGCCAAGGGCTGGCTCACCCTTTCCTGGCCTAGGGAATACGGCGGGCAGGCTCGCTCCTATATAGAGCAGCTCGTCTACACCGAGGAGATGGCCTATCATGGTGCGCCTGCTGCGGCAATGGACATGGGTGTAGGAGGGGTGAGCTGGGTGGGCCCCACCCTCATGTTATACGGAACCGAAGGGCAGAAGAAGGAGCACCTGCCTCCCATAGCCGCTGGAGAGAGATTTTGGTGTACCGGTTACAGCGAGCCGGGGTCAGGCTCCGACCTGGCCTCACTACAGACCTGTGCCGTATCCGACGGCGACGATTATATAGTCAACGGACAGAAGATATGGACCAGCGGCGGACATGTCATGGATTGGTATTGGCTGGCGGTGAGGACCGATACTGATGCACCTAAACATAAAGGCATAAGCATTTTAATGGTGGATATGAGAAGCGCCGGCATCACCATTAGGCCCATCCTAAACATGGCAGGGGGCCACGGCTTTAATGAGATATTTCTGGAGGATGTGCGAGTGCCCAAGAGAAATCGGGTAGGGGAGGAGAACCAGGGGTGGTACATCCTGGCGGTATCGTTGGATTTTGAGCGCTCCATAATCAACTTCGTGGCATCGGCAAAAAGACTCCTGGATAGGTTGATAGAGTATGTTAAAGATACCCGATGGAACGGAGAGGTGCTGAGCAGAAAAGCCTTGATTCGTCATAAGATGGCGGAGATGGCTACCGACGTGGAGCTGGGACGCTGGTTGATGTATAGGGTGGCGTGGATGCTCTCTCGGGGAAAGGTGGCCAACTACGAGGCTTCCATCTCCAAGTTGTATAGCACGGAGCTTCGACAGCGGATCTTCAATGCCAGTATGCAGATTGCAGGTCTTTTGGGCCAACTGGAGGGAGGTTCCCGTTGGACTCCATTCCAGGGAAGCCTCGAACGGGGTTATCTCCTATCTGTGGCCGATACCATCGAAAGCGGCACCAGCGAGGTGCAGCGAAATATCATCGCCACCCGGGGCTTGGGCCTTCCCAAGCAGTGAGGAGCAGCGGATGAGGCTCTAATCTCATCCGTCTCTTTAAAAAACACCAACAGGGAAAATCGAAAGGAGGTATGAATCATGTCTCTTACCTTAGAGACGGCGGAAAAGATTGTTGAGGCAGGGGTAGCCAAGGCCAAGGAATTGGGGTGTGTGGTTGCCGTGGCGGTGGCGGATTACGGGGGATATACCATGGCCGTATCACGTATGGAGGGAGGAATCCCCTTGACGGCCGATGTGGCGGAGAATATGGCCTATACCGCAGCCGTATTCCGTGCAACGGGAAAGGACCTCTTGCCCTACGCTGAACAGCCCTGGTTTGTCAGTTTAGTGACCTCCAGCGGTGGCAAAGTCATAGCCGCCGATGGCCTATTGCCCATAGTGATAGATGGAGAAGTGGTAGGAGGAGTGGGGGCAGCTGGCGGCACCGCAGAAGAGGATTTGGCCTGTTGCGAGGCGGGGTTGGCGGCCATAGCTAAGTAGACCGGCTAGCAAGGGCGTCAGCCATCATGTTAAGGGAGCCCGCTGATACTCAGAAGGCTCCCGGTGGATGCAAAGGGTCCCTTCTGCCTTAGCGCTTGGTGTATTGAGGAGCCTTGCGGGCTCGCTTGAGTCCGTATTTCTTGCGCTCCTTGGCCCTGGCATCTCTAGTGAGAAGGCCGTGTTTCCGCAAGAGAGGCCTAAGGCTTTCATCGGCCTTTAGTAGGGCTCGAGCTATGCCGTGGCGAATTGCTCCTGTCTGACCAGAGATGCCTCCACCGGCCACCTTGATAGTGGCATTAAATTTATCCCCCGTTTCGGTTACCTTAAGAGGCTCCAATATCATCTCTTGCAAGGCTTGCCTGGGGGAAAACTCAGATAGGGATTTCCCGTTGACTATAATTGCGCCACCGCCAGGGAATAACCTTACTTGAGCCACGGAGGTCTTGCGTCTCCCAGTTCCGGGGAAATATTGTTTATTGGCCAATTTAATCCCTCTGTTCCTCAGAATCGTCCGTGTTATCTTTCGCCTTTTCCACTTTTGTCTCGGTCTCTTCTAGTTCATCCTCTCCTTGTTGTGCAGATTCAAGCTTTGGTTCTTCTTGCTTCTCTTGTTCTTCGACTTGTTCCGTCTCAGCCGGCTGGATAGCCTCAGCAACTGGGGCTTCGGAGGCTGCCGGGGCCTCCTCAGGTTTAGCCCCTTCCCCCTTTTCCGTATCCTTTGCGCCGACCTCAGCCTCCGCGGGGAGTACCAGCTCTTCAGCCACGACCTTTCTCTTCTTCCGCTTACGATGCTTTATCTTTGGAGCCTTATCTAGCACGCCGCTCTCTTTTGCCTTCAAGCTCCCCTTGACCTGAGCCTCGTGGGGATGGGAATCGCCGGTATATACCTTTAGTCTTCCCATCATTTGAGCGCCCAGGGAATTATGGGGCAACATGCCTTTTATTGCCTTTTCAATGACTTTGTTGGGATTCTTCTCCAGCATCCGGGAGAAGGAGACCACCTTTAGACCTCCGGGATACCCGGAGTGACGATAATATACCTTTTGTTGGGCCTTCTTCCCCGTTGTTCTGACCTTAGAGGAGTTCACCACTATCACAAAGTCGCCCAGATTTAGGTGAGGTGAGTAAAAAGGTTTATGTTTGCCCTTGAGGAGCTGAGCCACCTCCGAGGCCAGTCTACCCAGGGGCTTTTCTGATGCATCTATCACATGCCACTGGGGCTGCACATCCCCTATTTTAGCGGTATAAGTCTTCATGACAAGCTTCGTTTCCGGAAGAGAAACCGGGATAAGTTATGCTCATAAGGCAAAGTCCCTGGGCAGGTAGAACCGCATCCGCTGCGCCCAACCGACAGCAGTCCAGTAGCTCCCTGAAAGCCCTTAACGACATTTTGCCCGTTCCTATCTGCACTAAGGCTCCCACCGTGCGTCTTATCTGTTGAGGCAGAAAGCTGTTGGCCTCTACATCTAACATTATCAGGTTAATTCTTTTAGCTAGCTCTGCTCGATAGATTCTACGCATCGTGCTGCTTCTTGGGTACGATGTGGGTCCGCTGAAAGAGGCGAAGTCCCTTTCCCCTTCCAGTAGCCTTACAGCTTCCGACATCGCCGATATATCGAGAGGTTTTGCTAGCCAATACACAAAGCTTCTTAAAAGGGGTGATGAGGCCTCATCGTTTAAAATAGTGTATCGATATCGGCGTCGCAGGGCGCTACGTCTAGCGTTGAAACCATCTGGAACCTTATGGGTAGCCCTGACAGAGATATCCGACGGCAGATAGTAGTTCATGGCCCTAGTAAAAGTGTGGGAGGGCAACTGGGAGGCGGTCTTGAAGCTCACCACCTGCCCCTTGGCGTGAACCCCTGTATCGGTACGGCTGGCCCCTAAAATTCGTATCCTCTCTCCCGTGACCTTTTCTAAAGCCTCCTCCAACCTTCCCTGCACTGTAGGAACCCCCACCTGCAACTGAAAGCCGTTATACTGGCTACCCTCATATTCCACCACCAGGGCTAGCCGTGTCATCACTGCCGTATCTTTAGCTTTAGCACTCTTAGAGGTGCTCAACAGGGAAACCAATTTACATCACCAACTCTAACTGGGCCATAGCCGCCCCATCACCATGGCGTGGGCCCAGCTTAATTATGCGTGTATATCCCCCCTGCCTCTCGGCATCTCTGGGGCCTATATCTTCAAACAGTTTATCCACCACTTTCTTATCGTTGACGAAGGCTAGTGCCTGTCGGCGGGCGTGGAGATTTCCTCGTTTGCCTAAGGTAATTATCTTTTCAGCTATGCTGCGAACCTCCTTGGCCTTAGCCTCGGTGGTGGCGATTTTTTCATACCTCAATAGGTCGGTTACCAGGTTTCGATACAGGGCGATACGATGCTCTGTCGCCCTTCCCAGATGCCGACCCGCAATCCTGTGTCGCATCGCCTATCTTACTGCCTCATCTCCCTCAATTTTTTCCTGGGAGGAGGAGTCTTGTTGAGGCAGATCTAGCCTTTCCAGAGAGATTATCTCTTCCTCTATCTCAGGGCCTTCTTGGTGACCCTCTTCGTCCTTCTTCTCGGATTCTATCTCGATCCCCATATTTCTTAGGCTATCATACAGCTCCCTGAGGGACTTCTCCCCGAAATTCCTTAAAGCCAGCAGGTCCTCTTTGCTGGTCTCCAGCACCTCCCCCACCTTATTGATGTCACTGCGCTTGAGGCAGTTTAGGGTACGAGCCGACAGGCCCAGGCTTGTGATGGGCGTGTTGTAATATTCAGTGGGTATAGAGGAGACCAGAGGCTGCTTTTCAGGCTCCGTTTCCCTTATTTTGCCCAGGTTGCAGAAGAGGAAGAAATGGTCCACCAGGACCTGGGCGGCCTGTCGCACCGCCTCTACAGGAGTAATGGAGCCGTCTGTCCAGACTTCTATGTTTAAACGGTCGTAGTCGGTTACCTGCCCCACCCTGGTGTGCTCTACGACGTAGTTTACCTTGTGCACCGGAGTATATATGGCGTCTACCGGCAGGACTCCTATAGGCAAGCCGTTGGACGAGCTGGCGGGCTCGTATCCTTTTCCCCTCTCTACGTTGAACTCTACGGAGAGGGAGGCCTTTTCTGAGTCTAATGTAGCTATATGAAGCTCTGGATTAACTACATCTATATCCCCAGAGGATGTTATATCGCCGGCGCATATTAGGCCTTCCCCCCTCACATCCAGTATCAGCTTCCCCGGATTATCCGTTAGGCTCCGTAGTCGTATACCTTTAACATTTAGCAGGAATTCGGTTACGTCCTCCTTAACGTGGGGCATGGAAGTGTATTCATGCTGAATACCGTCTATCCTTACCCAGGTTATGGCTGTGCCGGTCAGGGAGCTTAGCAAGACTCGGCGCAGAGCATTGCCCAGGGTTATGCCGAAGCCCCTCTCCAGGGGTTCAGCAACAAATTTGCCGTAGGCGTCGTTACTTTCAACCGCTTCTATTTTAGCGGTGATCTTGTCACCCAATTTTGTACCTCCTTGAGAGGAATCGCTGAAAACTTCCATTCTATTTATGCCTCATAAATGCTAGCGAGAATAAAACTCTACAATCAGCCTATCCTCTATCTTCCTTTCCATATCGGCACGTTGGGGAAGATTGAGAACCCGCCCTTCCATAGCTTGTTGATCAAGGCTCAACCACTCCGGCACCGCTTTTCCTTGAACCTCTTTTATCCTCACCTTGTAGAATTCTGTCTTAATACCTCGCTGGGTCCATGAGATCGTATCGCCAGCCTTTACTATGAAAGAGGGTATATCCGTCTTATGGCCGTTTACCATCAAATGACCATGTCTGACCAACTGCCGGCTCTGCCTGCGGGAATCGGCGAAACCGAGGCGGAATACCACGTTATCCAATCTAGTCTCTAGGATCTGAAGGAGGTTCTCTCCCGTCGCCCCGGGACGCCGTTGGGCCTTGGCGAAGTGTAGTCTCATTTGCCTTTCCATCACGCTGTAGATGAAACGAGCCTTTTGCTTCTCCTTTAGTTGAATGCCCCACTCGGAGATGCGTCTCCGCCTGGATATGTGCGATCCCGGAGGATAGTTGCGCCGTTCAATGGCGCATTTAGGGGTAAAGCACCTTTCCCCCTTCAAAAACAACTTCTCTCCTTGTCGCCTGCACAACCTACAGACAGGTCCGGTATATCTTGCCATACAACTTCCTTCTTATATGAGTTCTTGTCTTTAACCTTTTTGAAGGCTTCCCCAACACATACCTAAAGTGGCAGAAAGGAGTTGCCCTCATAGTGGTTTGAGCTCTGGTAAGCTTCATTGCATTAGGATGAAATCCCAGCCTGATTATTCTACACCCTTCTCTTTTTAGGTGGCCTACAGCCGTTATGAGGTATGGGAGTGATGTCTCTAATACTGGTTACGGTGAGGCCGGAGGACTGCAGGGTGCGAATGGCAGCCTCCCTTCCGCTCCCCGGCCCCCTGACGAATACCTGCACCTGGCGCAGGCCGTGCTCCTTTCCTTGCTGCACCGCCCTCTCCGCTGCTCTCTGAGCGGCAAAGGCCGTACCTTTACGGGAGCCCTTGAATCCCACCGTCCCCGAGCTGCCCCAGGCGATGACGTTGCCATTGGGGTCTGTAAGGGTAATCATGGTGTTATTGAAGGTGGACTGAATATAGGCTCTGCCTTGAGGAACTGATTTCTTTTCCTTTCTCTTGCCCTTGGGTCTTCTCTTAGCCATGTCTCTCCTTTATCCCTTAGCTTACTTCTTGCTCACGGTGCGGCGGCGACCGGCCACTGTCTTGCGGGCCCCTCGTTTCTGTCGAGCATTGGTTCGGGTGCGTTGACCACGAACAGGAAGCCCTCTGCGGTGTCTTAGGCCCCTGTAGGAGCCAATCTCGATGAGGCGTCTAATATTCATGGTTACTTCTCGGCGCAGGTCGCCCTCTACATTGTAATCTCTATCCACTATCTCCCTGGTCTTGCTTATCTCCTCATCGGTCAGGTCCCTTACTTTTACATCGGGGCTTACCTGGGCTTTAGCCAGGATCTGTTGGGAGGAGTTAGAGCCTATGCCATATATGTGGCGGAGGGATATCTCCACCCGTTTATTGTCCGGTACATCGACACCCGCTATACGAGCCATAAAACCTCCTTATTCATTTTACATAAATTCCAGCCCGCCATCCAGAGGCGATAAGATGTTTTTCCCCTATCCCTGTCGCTGTTTGTGGCGAGGATTGCTGCAGATGACCCGCACCACGCCCTTACGCTTTACGATCTTGCACTTCTCACAGCGCACTTTTACTGAGGCTCTGACTTTCATACCCTCGTTATCTCTCCATGATTTTTTATTTGAACCGGTAGGTGATACGGCCCCTGGTTAGGTCGTAGGGCGAGAGCTCTACTAATACCTTATCATTTAGGAGGATGCGAATGAAATGCAAGCGGATCTTCCCCGATACATGGGCCAGCACCCTGTGGTCGTTGGCCAGCTCCACCCGAAACATAGCGTTGGGCAGGGCTTCAACTACCGTGCCCTCAACCTCTATGGACTCTTTTTTGGGGGAACGTTCCCTGCTACCCTCTGTACGCCTCTGCCCTTTTCTTTTTCCTCGAAAACGACCTTTACGAATAGCTATCTCCTCTGGTTAATACCTCGGCATCGCCATCGGTTATGGCGATGGTATGCTCGAAATGGGCTGAAAGGCTTCCATCGGCTGTTACCACGGTCCAGCCGTCTTCCTTAACTTTGGTGCGCCAGTCCCCCATATTCACCATGGGCTCCAGGGCAAGAACCAACCCCTTTTGCAGTATTAGCCCTCTTCCTGGGGTGCCGTAATTAGGGACAGCGGGCTCCTCGTGCATCTGCCTTCCTATACCGTGCCCTACGTATTCTCTGACCACTGAGAAGCCTCGAGCCTCGACATAGGACTGGATGGCCGCCGACACATCCCCCAGGCGAACCCCGCATTTAGCCGCCTTGATGCCTTCCTCCAGGGCGCCGCGGGCGGTCTCCACCAGCTCCTGAGCTTTAGGATCTTTTAGTCCTACCCCCACAGTTACCGCTGCGTCTCCTTGAAAGCCCTTTACTATGGCTCCTACATCCAGACCCACTATGTCCCCATCGTGAATGACTCGGGCGCTGGGGATGCCGTGAACCACCTCATCGTTGATCGATACACACAGGTGGGCAGGATACCCTCTGTAGCCCTTGAAAGAGGGTATAGCGTCTCTTTTGGTGATCTCCTGTAGGGCTATGGCATCCAGTTCGGCGGTGCTGGCGCCCGG
>JAZGDP010000165.1:0-3437 GCA_036477885.1 Dehalococcoidia bacterium | reverse complement strand
CCCCCCCTGTTGGGGAGCCAACCCACCGTGGCCCCTGCGTCGGCGGGGGCGGGGGGGGGGCCGGGGAGAGACATCGAACACGTCCAGGGCGGCTCCAGCTATGTGTCCCTCCTCCAAGACCCTTATTAGGGCCTGGGAATCCACTGCGGCGGCGCTGGAGGTGTTTATTAGAAAGGCAGAGGGTTTCATTAGGGCCAGCTCGCCTGCTCCTATTAAGCCGTGGCTGTCGCTGGTATCTGGCACGTGTATAGTGACGAAGTCGGAACGGGTTAGGAGCTCTTTCAGGCCCACTAGCTGGGCCTCTGGTGCTTCGCTGTCTATGTAGGGGTCGTAGGCTAGCACCGTCATCTCCATAGGCTTCAGGCGCCGGGCTACCATGGCTCCTATGGTTCCCAAGCCTATTATTCCCGCCGTCTTGCCGGCTAGCTCGGTGCCCCGCAGCTCTATGTAGGAGGACACGGGGTCTCTCCACTGCCCCGAGGTGATGATATGATGGGACGAAGGAATGCGATGAGCCAGGGATAGCATAAGCCCCAGCGATAGTTCGGCCACGGCGGCGGCATTTCTCCCCGGCGTATTGACCACCGTCACCCCACACCTAGTAGCTGCCTCTAGATCCACATGATTGACGGCGTTGCGGCAGACCCCCACAAACCTCAGTGAAGAGGCCCTTTCAAATACCTCGGCGAAGACGAAATCCCCCTCTACCACCAAGAGCTCTGCCCTTTCCGCATCAAGTCTTTCCCCCAATTCCTCGGGGGAATACAGCCTTCTACTATCCAGCCAGCTTTCATAAAGGACCGTCATTCGCCTCTCTAATCTCTTGAGGCATTCGGCGGTAAAGGGGGCCAAAACTAAAGCCTTCATGCCTTCTTTGCCCTCTCTTGACTTGCTAAATATCATAAACCATAAGCTTACTGATGAGAAGGGGCTCGATTAGACGAACCTTAACCAGGTTCTCTGGCCGTATTCCATGAGCCTGGGAGAGGGCCTTGGGCATCGCTAGGAGGAAATCCTACAGCGATGCGTGAACCTCCATATTTTGCTAACATAAGTTTATCGAACGGTGTCTATAGCATGAGAGTTAAGAGCGTAGGGGCAGTAGCTGTTTCTTTGTTAATTATTGCGGGTCTTGCGGCTGGGGCTTGCGGCGACTCGGGAGAGGTTACTCCTGCCTCCGGCTCTCAGTCTACCACAACCCCTCTCCCCCCTCGCCACATCAGCGCCTTTAGCGCCCCCTTCGACCTGGCGGTGGGCGCCAACAGGTTCAGCTTTGCCCTGGTGGATGAAGATAGCCGACCCATCGTCGATGCCCAGGTGCATGTTAGGTTTGGGCTTATTGGGGCTGATGATACCCAAATAAGGAGCGAAGCTGATGCCGTGTTTCGTGGGCAGGGGTTGGAGGACATCGAGCTCCCCATAAGTCGGGGCCTGTGGGTGGTCAAGGTGGAGTTCGACTCCCCCGGGTTCTGGGTAGCAGAGGTAAACGTTTCGGAGGAGGGGAAACCCCTTCGCATCGCATCGCTAGCCTTTGAGGTGAGGAACGAAAGTATAGCTCCCGCTATCGGCTCCCCCGCCATCTCCAGCGAGAATAAGACCCTGGCCGATGTGGGGGATATCAAGGAGTTGACCACCGATTCCGATCCTGACCCTGACCTGCACAGAATCAGCATCGCCGAGGCCCTTCAGCAAGGTAGGCCCTTTATCGTCGTGTTTGCTACTCCGGCTTTCTGCGAGAGCAGAACCTGCGGGCCCCTGGTGGAGGTGGTGAAGCAGATAAAGGAGGAGTACGGGGATAGGATGAATTATATTCACATAGAGATATATGACGATCCCATAGGGCTGCTGCAGGGCTCCGAAAATTTGACTTTACGCCCCGCTGTCACCCAGTGGAACATCCCCACCGAGCCCTGGGTGTTTTTTGTGGATGGGCAGGGAATCATCGCCGATAGATTTGAGGGGTTTGCCAGCTACGAGGAGCTTAAAGAGGCCGCCGAAAAGCTTGTTGGGCCATCCTAGACTTCCTAGGTGAGGCGCTTTTCTACTTCGCTAGTCGGTCATATCTACCGCTGAGAACCTGCCCAGCCACTAAGATTGCCAGCGTTGATATAATGGGTGCCTAGGAGACCTGAGTCGAGTCGATGAGGCGCTCTGCCTATATAGCTGTTCTCTCTGTTTTAATGTTGGTAGCCTGTATCAGGCCGGGGGGTCAAGAAGGGGTGGCCACCATACCTGCCCAGGGTGTCGGCGGGGATATCTCTTCTGATCTGGAGGCTATAAGAGCGGTGGTAGCCAGCTACTGGGGTGCCTTCAACAGCTATGACTTGGAGCGTACCCTCTCCTTTCTGGAGCCTGCCTACAGGGAGGAGCAGGCTGAGACCATCGCCGGGGAGATAAGGAGGCTGAAGCTGTTCGGGGTGAAGATGGGGGTATCGGAAGAATCGGAGCCTAGCTTTCTATCTCCTGAGGAGGCCGAGCTGATCGTTAAGCTGGCAGTCCCCTTTAGAGACCGTCGGGTCTACCAGCACCTGGTGAAAATAGATGGCATTTGGAAAATAGATGTCTCTATGGAGATAAAGGAATGAAGATGGAATATGTACATGAGTATTTTTGAGGCGGTCTCTATAAAAGTTGCGCATGGCAGCATTCCGGCGCCACCGGGATGAAAATGGCTACACAGGCCACTCATGGTTCGACAAGCTCACCATGGCGAATGAGAAGGAGGTAATCCGCTCACCCTGAGCTCGTCGAAGGGTGGGTGGCTATTTTCACCGAAGGGTGAAAGCTAGAGTTGGGCCCCTCGCAAACCTTTACTCTAAGGGCTATTTTTGCTAAAATTATCACAATTAGTTATATTTCACTAGGCAATGCGCCGTTGATGCCCTACCTTTTAGAGTTATGATAGAAGGATGTAATGGTGATTGAAAGGCTCCGCCGTCATAGATTTCTTGCCATCGGTCTGGCGATATCCTTTCTGGTCATACTCGCTGCCTGCACCCCCGATGACCCTCAGTCAACCTTTGGCACCGCCGGCCCTGTCGCGGAGAGACAGAAGGACCTGTTCATCATCATCTTCTGGGTGGCGGTGGGCGTTTTCGTGGTTGTTGAAGGGATATTAGTTTATGCCGTCATTCGCTTTCGTCGGAGGCGGGATCAGGGCATACCAAAGCAGACGCATGGCCACACGTGGCTGGAGATAGGATGGACTATAGCGCCGGCGATTGTATTGGCCATCATAGCCGTGCCTACTATCGACGCCATCTTCTTTACGGCAGATGCGCCCTCGAGTTTCCCTGTCGCCGTTGCACCCTCGGGGGAGGAGCTGCGGGTCAAGGTTACAGCCCACCAGTGGTGGTGGGAGTTCGAGTACTTCTTCCAAGAGGAGTTGGATAAGGAGAAGGCTGACCTAGAGAAGGTGAAGCGTGGGGAGTTGGATA
>JAZGDP010000164.1:0-3182 GCA_036477885.1 Dehalococcoidia bacterium | reverse complement strand
CGTGTAGTCGAGTATGTATCTACATTGGACGTCCTCTCCAACGGGCGGGTGGAGTTTGGGACGGGGGGGGGGTCCTCTGTTTACCAGACCGATGCATTCGGGGTCCCCGAAGAGGAGTCTAAAGCGGTCTGGGAGGAATCGCTGCGGGTCATCTGCTCCATGTTTATGAATGACCCCTTCCCAGGATTCAAAGGGAAATACTACGACCTGCCGAAACGGGATATTGTGCCCAAGCCTATTCAGAAGCCTCATCCCCCTCTCTGGGTGACGGCCACCCAGCCGTCCACCTTTGCCCAAGCGGCACGGATGGGAATAGGTTGCCTAGCGTTCACCGCCATAGAGCCAAGAGATTTGATTCCTGCTATCCAAGCCTATAAGGAGGCAGCAAAAGAATGCCAGCCTGTGGGAGGCTATGCCAATCACAAAGCGGGCGGGTTTGCCATCTGTAACATCGACAAGAACTACACTGTAGGCCGGGATAAAGCCTGTGCCGCTGCTCGCTTTTATTTCGGTGATAATGACATCCCCCTGCAGAAGATTCGATTTGGGACCCATCAAAAAGGCAAGGATAATGTTTACTACACACAGGAAGAGAGCGGCCAGAAGGGCGGTATTCTGGAGTTCATGTTAAAGCGCTCCAATGAAGACCTGATTAGGGAGGGCATAGTCATAGGTGGAGATGTGGATAGCGTTTGCCGGGGGATTGAGAAGTGGATGAATGTGGGCTTTGACCAGCTTCTCCTAATGATTCAGGCCGGCAATACCACCCACGACGAAGTCATGCGAGCTCTAGATCTTCTGGGATCAAAGGTCCTGCCCAAGTTTCAAGAGGCCAAACCTATCCCTGCAGTCCATACCAAGGCCTCCGGCAGCTAAATAGAGAATAGGGCTCAGCTCTCTCATCCCGTAGTGGTGGGGCACGGTTAGATGGATTTTGAGCTGTCAGAACAACAGAAAACCCTAGTACAGACGGTGCGCTCCTTCCTGCAGCGGGACTGTCCTCGGTCCGTGGTGAGGGAGCTGGATGAAAAGGAGCGCTTCCCCTTCGAGCACTGGTCTGCCATAGCCAGCATGGGACTGCTGGGCGCTCCCTTCCCGGTGGAGTACGGTGGGGCGGGGGGCACCATCATGGACGAGATGCTCATAACCCAAGAGCTGTCTCGAGGCTTTACGGCTCTGGCCTTCGCCTATCTGGTCACTGTCTCCTTCGGCGGCATGAACCTATACCACTTCGGGACGGAAGAACAAAAGCGGTATCACCTGCCCAGGCTTTGCGATGGCAGCACTCGGTATTGCTTGGCGCTGACGGAGCCCGGGGGAGGCACGGACATCCTCGGCTCCCTCAAGACCTCCGCCAAGCTCGACGGCGATGATTACCTCCTCAATGGGCAGAAGGTATATTGCACCGGAGCCCATGTCTCGGACCATATTATCGTAGTTGCCCGCACCGACCCTTCCCCCGCTAAGCGCTCCGAAGGATTCACCATGTTCCTGGTGGATAATCCCTCTCCGGGATTGGAGGTCAAGCCCATGAGGACACTGGGGTTGAATGCCGTCGGCTCCAACGAGATCTTCATGAGCGACGTGCGAGTTCCAGTTACCAACATTCTAGGCGAGCTAAACAAAGGTTGGTATCACATCATCGACACCCTTAATAACGAACGCATCGAGATTGCGGCAGTGTGCTTGGGTCTAGCCCAGGCTGCCCTGGATGACGCCGTAGCTTACTCTAAGGAGCGACAGGCCTTCGGCAAGTCCATCGGTCAGTTCCAGGCCATCCAGCACCAGATAGCCGATTCTTATGTAGATATTGAGCTGGCGCAGATGATGGTCTATAAGGCGGCATGGCTCCATACCTGTGGGCATCCCGCGGCTACCGAGGCCGCCATGGCCAAGCTGGTGGCATCGGAAGCGGCCTTGAGGGTGGTCTCCCGAGGAATGGAGATATTGGCGGGCTTTGGCTACACCATGGAGAGCGACATGCAGCGCCACTGGCGGGATGCTCGTCTATTCACCTTCGCCCCCATCAGCAACGAAATGGTGAGAAACTTCATTGGCCAATCCCTTGGGCTCCCCAGGTCCTATTAGTGCCGTGGCTAAGGGCTTTTCCTACGAAGAACTTTCGGTGGGGCAGACCTTTGGCCCCCATCTGTACCCCTTGACCCGAGAATCCATTGAGCAGTGGTGTCGGTTGCATGACCAGAAACATCCTCTTTCATTGAATTCAGAGGAGGCACAACACAGGGGATACCGAGATGTGGTTGCTCCTGCGGGGATGGCATTTATCTTCAGCCTGCAGGCCCTCACACACCTGGATGTTATGCCGGCTGGGGTCATTTTGGCGGGAAAGGACCTGCATCTCTACGAGCCTCCCTGCGCCGGCGATACCATCGAGACTAAAATAAAGGTGGCGGAGAAATACATTAAGAGGGATCGCCAGTATGTTATCCTTGAATTTATCTCTCGTATCAACGGCGATGCCATCGCCGTGGTGGATAGGATGTCGGCCATATGGCCGGCCTAAAGGTGAGGGCCTTTATGAAGCATGGTAAGAAAGCAAGGCGAGCTACTCCACCCTCTCTGCCTACCTCGTCTCTATCGATAACCCAGGAGCAGATAAACCGATATGCCCAGCTCTCCAACGATTTCAATCCTCTACACGTGGATGTGGAATTCGCTGGGAAATCTATCTTCGGTGGCACCATCGCCCACGGAACCATACCGCTTGCTTGCCTGCTCCATTCCTTGGCGGCCCTTTGTGGGGAGCCCTGGCTTAAAGGTGCTCATGTCTCCGCTAAATTCATCGCGCCTGCCCGTCCAGGGGATGTGATCACTGCCCAAGGCAAACTAAGCGGTCAAACAGCCGACCAAGACGGCATTCGAGCTGTTTATGATGTCTCCTGTCGGAATCAGCAAGGACAGTCTATCATCGTGGGAACCGCCGAGATTACCTTATAATAACCGAGGCTCACGGGCGAGATCCAGTTGTATAAGGTTACGAAACGCCCAATTATTCAACAGCCCTCTCGTGTCTTCAGAAGCTTTCCCAGTTGATGTGTTGTTCAAAGGCATGGGCGGCGCGAAAGAGAGTCGATTCCTGAAAGTGCTTGGTCACCAGCATCAGCCCCACCGGTAGCCCCTTGGACTTGCCGCAGGGAATGCTTATGGCGGGATGGCCGGTA
>JAZGDP010000163.1:0-6445 GCA_036477885.1 Dehalococcoidia bacterium | reverse complement strand
TGGGGGCAAGAGGATGTGGTACTAGCGGCTTCCGCCGCCTTCGAGCAAGCCAGGCCCTGGGCGGACAAGATACCCCAGATAGCCCAATTCTAATCATACAGCCATATTTGCTCCTTTACAGAGGAATAGCCAGAGGGTGAAATTCCCTGCCTTTAGCTCTGGGGTTGCACAAGCAGCATAAGAGCCAGGCAATAAATCCAAACTTCTCCCGATTTCGTATAAGAGTTTAAATAGATAAAAGACTGAGTAGATGCTCATTTTCTGTGGGATAAGGGCAGACTCTTGACAAATGTCGGTGTTTTCAGGTATAAAGATATATCCTTAATCAAGGGCAGTCCAAAGATGGAACGATGCTCAGGATATAGACTTCCACGCATAAGGGGGGTGATAGCCTAACCTATCAAAAAAGAAGAGGTTAAGCCGAGCAAAGAGCCACGGACAGAATAGTAAATCAAAGGAGTGAATATGCGTAAGAAACGCTTAAGCAAGTGGATGCTTCTGGCCTCGGCGGTGATGGTGGTGGTGCTGGTGGCTGCAGCCTGTGGCGGTGAAGAGGAGGAGGAAGCGGCGGCACCGGCGGCGGAGGAACCCACAGCAGCAGCCCCGGCTGAAAAGAAAGGCACCATAAAGATTATGGAGAGTGACTGGACCGGCAACTGGATAGACATCGCCCTGGCGAAGATAGTCCTCGAGGATTATATGAATTACGATGTAGAGTTGATCTTCGCCGACTACTCCGCTCAGTTTGCTGCCTTGGCCGAGGGCGACTTGCACTGGAGCGCGGAGATGTGGCCCAGTAACCTTCACAACGAGACACGACTCTACGTCGAAGAGCAGGGGACTGTAGAGAGCCTCGGGGAAATGGGCATCATAGGGAAGATATTCTGGTGTGTGCCTACCTATATGATAGAAGGCGACCCAGAGCGAGGTATCGAGCCTATGACTCCAGACTTGGTGAGCTGGGAGCAGCTCATCCAGTACAAGGATGTCTTCGTCACCCGAGAGACTGATCCTAAAGGTTGGTTCATGGCAACTGTAGTAGACTGGCAGAACCGCGATGATGAGCGGGTCGCCTCCTTGGGGTTGGATTTCGAGGTGATTTATGCAGGTAGCGAGGCAGCATTGATCGCCACCATCGCCGAGAAGTATGACAAGGGAGAAGCCCTAATCACTTCCTGCTGGCAGCCCTGGTGGCCTATGGTTGTATATGATTTTACGGAGATAGAGCTGCCTCCCTACACCGATGAATGCTATGTGAGCCAAGATTACGGCTGCGCGTTCCCACCGGACGTCACCTGGGCAGCGGCCTGGCCCGGACTCAAGGACCTGTTCCCCGACGCATACAATATGCTGGATGACTTCCATCTTGAGAATGACGACCAGAATGAAATGGTGATAGCTGTCGACAGGGATGGGAAGACCACTGAACAA
This sequence comes from Dehalococcoidia bacterium, assembly GCA_036477885.1. Lineage (GTDB taxonomy): Bacteria > Chloroflexota > Dehalococcoidia > JAZGDP01 > JAZGDP01 > JAZGDP01. Next base: position 5,014 of record JAZGDP010000163.1, on the reverse strand, counting down.
GCGGCCCGGGATTGGATGGCCGAAAACCCGGAGAAGTGGATCAACTGGCTGCCCGAGCCCTACAGATCTGAGGTGAAAGCGGAGTTGGGTATGTAAGTAAACGATAGGTTTGAAAAGGGGCCCCCATAACATTGGGGGCCCCTTCCTTTTTCCTCCAAGGCATCTGACTACTGAATCAGTTTCAGGGCGGTTTCCCGCTTTTGCGCCCAACCTTGGATCATGCGGTCCATAAGCATGGCCATGAAGACTATCCCTAGTCCAGCCCCAAGGCCCGTCCCTATCTCGACACGCGTTTTGGCAAAGAGGATCTCCTCTCCCAAGCCGGTGACTCCTACAAGGGCTGCTATGATCACCATTGCCAAGACCATCATGATGGTCTGGTTAATCCCCATCATGATGGAGGGCATGGCTAGGGGGAATTGAATCTTGTATAGAACCTGGAGAGGGGTGGAGCCCATCGACCGAGCGGCTTCAATGACCTCTGGAGATACTTCGCGGATGCCCAGGTTAGTGAGTCGGACAGCAGGGGGAATGGAGTAAACCACGGTGGCTATGATTCCTGACACAAGGCCTACACCGAACAGCATAACTACGGGTATTAGGTAAATAAAGATAGGGATGGTCTGCATAGCGTCAAGAACGGGCCGTATAATCCGCTCGAAGAAATCGCTGAGGGCAGCCAGGGTCCCCAGGGGAATAGCTATGAGCACTGCGAGAAAGGTGGCCACTATAACCTGGGCCAGGGTAGTCATAGTCACTTCCCACATATTGAAGCCCGCCTTTGCGGCCTCTCCCTGAAATCCCATGAATAACAAGCCTAAAACCGCGAATAGGCCTACGCGCCACCCTGCCATCAACCTTGCCAGAGCGCCCACCACCACCACTATTACCGGCCAGGGAAGCCCGGGCCAGGGAAGAAAGTCGAGGAAAGGAGGCCAGGGCGAAATCCCTTGCAAGAGATTATCCACGGGGTCCAGCAGATAGTCTCTGATAGTGTAAGACAGGAAGTCGGTTATGCCCCCGAACGTCCTGCTTACCCACAAGACAAAGCCATTAACATGCTCTTTGAATGAAAGGTGCCAAGGGAATTCACCGAAATCCTTTATGTAAAGATGTATTCCAAGCAGGATAAGAAGAACAACAATGCTGGTGAAGAAGAAGGCGTGTCTCCTAAAGAAGGGTTGAACTGTGGCTGTGGTATCTCTTTTATTTATGACCTTGATAATAAAGGCTAAACCCATAGCTAAGCCATCGGCAATAGTTTGAGATACGCTATTATAGATCTCTAAGAGTATGAATCGCCGCTCCTGTTGAATCACACTGTGACTGTCTTTTTTAATCAAGCCCTGGCTGAGGCGGTCGAAGATGATAGCAAGAAATAGGATGCCCAAGCCACCCTCCAGGGCTTGGCCCATCTCAAAACGGGCCAGCCCCCTCCGAACCTCCTGACCCAGGCCCCCAGCACCGATCAACGAAGCGAGGACCACGGAACTCAGGGCCATCATGATGACTTGGTTAATTCCCATCATGATAGAGGGCAGGGCCAGAGGCAGTTGTACCTTCATCAGGGTCTGGAGGGATGTGGAACCAAAGGACCTGGCGACTTCTATGGTCTCCCGGGAGACCTGGCGGATGCCCAGGTTGGTCAGTCGGATTCCAGGGGGCAAGGCGTAGACCATGGTGGCCGCAACAGTAGCTGCCCCACCAAGACCAAACAGAAAAACAGCAGGGATGAGATAAGCGAAGAAGGGCATGGTTTGCATCGTATCCAGCAACGGACGTATGGCGGCTTCAAAGGCGTCGCTGCGGGAAGCGAGGATGCCTATGGGGATGGCTACAACCACTATGACAGCGACGGTGACGGCCATCAGGGCCAACGTTGACAGAGTCTGATCCCACATTCCCACCAGGCCCATGAAGCTAAACCCAACGACGGAGAAGATGGCCACTCGCATCCCTGCCAATCCCACTGATAAAAGAAACGTGCCAACCACCAGGACCAACCAAGGAAGCCAGAGCAAGAACGCCTCGAACTTGTCAATGACGAAGTTTAGGGAGGCCTTCACCGCATCAAAAAGGAAGTCGAAAACGTCCTTTATCCAATTGAATGCTGGATCGATCCAATCCAAAAAGGGAATGCTCCGGGAGGAAGGAAAGTCGCTAAAATCCTTGACTTGATTACTGACTATAAGCAGGAGAACGGCGAAAGCAACAAGGAATAATAAACTTAAGTTTCTGTGCCGCTGCACATAGTTGTTAACAGAATTATTAACGGACGGCACGGTTAGCATGTTTGGACAGTGCGACTAGAACGTTAACTCACGTCCTCGCTTCCGAGGGCCAGCATCACCGAGGTCCGGTCAATGGTTCCCAACAGTTTGTTGTTGTCATCCACTATTGGTATGGGGGTATCACTGGTAGCGGTAAGGGGAATTAGATCCTCCAGTTTGGTATCAGGGAAAGCAACAGGAAGGTTATTACTCATGAGGGATTTTAAATCCACACTGCCCTTACTCATCGCCGCATCCATGTCCTCCAGACGGACTACACCCAGAAACTGATCCCCCTCCCCCTTTACATGAGCGGTGGAGCACCCCTTTTCTCGCATTAAGGAGAGGATGGTTTCCATGTTATCAGTATCGGATACTACAAGCTGGCACTCTTTCATTATCGCCCTGGCAGTTAGCACCTTAGAGCGGGGAACGTCCAGGGTAAAATCTTTCACATAATCGTCCACAGGATGAGCCACTACATTCTCGGGAGTGCCTATCTGCACGAACTCCCCATCCTTCATGATGGCTATGCGGTCGCCCAATTTCAGGGCTTCGAGGAAATCGTGGGTGATGAAGATGATGGTCTTTTTCACCATCTTTTGAAGGTTTATAAGCTCGTCTTGCATATCTCGACGGATTAGGGGGTCCAGGGCGCTGAAAGGCTCATCAAAAAGGAGGATCTCCGGGTTCACCGCTAAAGCCCGGGCCAGCCCCACCCGCTGCTGCATGCCTCCGCTGAGTTCCCTGGGATAGTATCTCTCCCAGCCGGTCAAGCCCACCTGTTCCAGCACTTTTTGGGCTCGCTCCCTGCGTGAAGTTTTGCTCACCCCCTGCACCTCCAGGCCGAAAGTTACATTGTCGATAATTCGCCGATGGGGAAACAGGCCAAAGTGTTGAAACACCATGCTCATCTTGTGACGACGCAACTCCCTCAGCTGCTTTTCATCCATGGCCATCACATCCTCACCATCGACGATGATATGCCCACTGGTAGGCTCTATAAGACGAGATATACATCTCACCAGGGTAGATTTGCCGCTGCCGGAAAGCCCCATGACCACAAAAACCTCGCCCTGCTCAACATCGAAGGAGACATCTTTGACGGCTACCACATAGCCTGTTTTCTCCTGGATCTCTGTCTTGGATAGACTAGGGTCTAAGGTATCTTTGATGCGCTCTGGGTGAGGCCCAAATATCCGCCAGACGTTTCGGCAAGAGATCTTAGCCATGTGGGTATCCCTTCATCAATTTCCTAACGCAATTCATGTTTTAAGCACTCATGGAAAATAAACGCATCTGCTATCTGCTTTTGAATAATATCTTTATTTAATACCTTTGGACGGAAATGTCAATCCCTGTTTATTTATTAAAGCTCGGCTTTCCCTTTTTAAGGTACATTATAGCAACTTCCAAGGCTTTCATAAACAATATCAAGGTTTTTGGCTTAGCTTTTGTCTAAGTTCAAAGATAAATACCCCTTAGCCCTTGCCATAATCCCAGGAATAAGAGCCTTGAGGGATAAATTTAATAATAACAGAATCGGACCCTAGGCCCTGTTGAACATACTTCTCTCCTTCCTCGGGGCCCAGGTAACGTCGGACTATCTTGTAGGCTACTTCCCTGACCCCTTCCTTCGAGGCCTCTGCCTTGCCATGCATGACCACCCCTTTATAGGGAGGGTCGTCTTTAGACACACAAAAGCTGCAGCGGCTGTCTCGCAAGACATTTTTACACTTACTATAGCTTATACTTGTCCACATTTTTATGGCTTCATCCTCCCATATGTACCACATAGGAGACATATGAGGGGCGCCATCCTTTTTGATGGTGGCAAAGACACCTATTCGAGCCTCCTTCAGTAATGCTTCTATCTCCCCTTTGGCCATCACCATGTCAGCAACTCCTATAGAGACCATCTCCCCCTAGAGCTACACCTTAGGCAAGCTATGGGCACCGTCCCAACTAAAGATATCTTCAGACTTGATGTGTATAACAGCACGCCCGCGAGTTGTCAAGCCTTCCTTCATATATTTATCGGCCTTCTCATCGTCCTCAAAGTAGTGCCGCACAATCTTTAGGGCCGTCTCCCTCACATCGTCAGAAGTAACCTCAGCCCTACCGGAAATAGTCACCTCCTTAAAGGGATACTCGGGTTTGTCCACACAGAAGGTGACCCTATTATCCCGAGCCAGGTTTTCGTAGTTGCCGTGACCCATTACCAGCCAGATCTTTATGATTCTCTCATCGTATATGTACCATACGGGCGATAGGTTAGGGCGACCGTCCTTGCGAATGGTACCCAGGACACCAACCTTATTCTCACGTAGAAAACTCTCTATCTCCTCCTTGTTCATCCTACCCTCCTATTTCTCGGAATACGGTGGTGCCTTAGTATTGTCCCATGAAGCGAACTTTTCGGGGGTGACGGTTAAAATAACGTAACTTTCATCGGTGATTAGGTCTACGAACCTGTCCCCTGCCTCCTCCCCTATATAGCGATGGGCTATCTTTTGACCCTTAGGGACCGACCCTCTGCCCCTATGGATGATCTCTGCCCGGCCCTGTACCGTTACCCCTCTATAGGGCCAGGCTTCATCCTGGATGCAGAAGCTAACCCGGCTATCCCGCATAATGTTCCTGAGTTTAGCAGTATCGATAGAGGTCCACATACTTATCACGCCACCGTCATAATCGTACCAGATGGGTCTCATCTGAGGAGGACCATCTCGCCGATTAGTGGC
>JAZGDP010000162.1:0-8488 GCA_036477885.1 Dehalococcoidia bacterium | reverse complement strand
ACAAACACGTCCATCCCCGCCTCTTGCGCTAGGGGGGCGAACCGCTTGGTGTTTTGAGGCGTTACCGAAACGGCGCAAAGGGCCCCGCCCTCTTGTATGGCCTTTATCCTTTCTCCGATGAGGGTTTCTTTGATGGGGGCTGAATAAACCTTTTGCAGAAAGACAGTGGCCGCTTCATCGGGCACCTCGGCTATCTCCGAAAGGATCTCCTCGGGGTTTTCGTAGCGGGTCTGTATTCCCTCCAGATTTAGCACCGCCAGGCCGCCCAGCTTGTTGAACAGAATGGCAAAGTCTGGGTCCACCACCCCATCCATGGCTGAAGCCAATACGGGTATGTGAAGAGAGAGGCCGTCCAGGGTGAACTCCGTGTTGGTGAGATCGGGATTTATGGTTACCTCTCCGGGCACCAGGGCTACTTCCTCAAATCCGTAGGCTCGCCTAAGCTCCTTGGGCCGATAGGAGTACATTATCCTCTCCTATGAAAAAAGTCGCTAGCTCCACCGCTCATTCTTTTAAGGAAAGTATATATCAGGGGCCAAGGGCAAAGTCAACCAAACCCTCACTACCCTTTAAGGCGCTCCAGCTCCTCTTTGTGTTCCTGCTCATCTTCAATGATGTCTTCTATGGTCTCGTACAGAAGTACCTCGGTCTCAGGAATTTCCGCCCAGATGGACTTGTACAGGGCAATGGCCTTCTCTTCCTCCTCTATGTTTATGTTCAAGATCTCATCCAGCGTTTTGGCCGGGCGAAGGTCTCCTTCCGCCACTTCCAACGTGGGTTTCTCCCCCAGGGCTACGATCCTATCCCTTAGCATCTGGGCGTGTCCGGCCTCATCGCTGGCTATCTCCTTAAGCCGTTCCTCCACTGCCTTGGAATAGGGGCCTACAATGATAGAGGCGTGAGTAGAATATCTGATATAGCAAGCGTGTTCCTGCTTTAAGGCAACGTTCAATCTTTGGGCCATGTCTTTCTTGTTTAGAGCCACCAAATACACCTCCTTAAGCTTGTGTTAGACATTATACTGCGCTCACCCAAAATCAACAAACTTTGCTCTTTGGGTGGAGATGTGCTAAACTGGGAATGCCATCGACCCGCAAGGGCGATGAGCGGGGTTGTGTTGCAGACCGGATAATAGGTCGCTTGGATCGGCAACGACCGAGACGGCTGAGAGTTTAGCGAACCTTTTGGCCTTCTCAGGCAGTGCTGGGAAGGCTTTTTTGATGGGGAGAAGTTGTATAACGCCATCACAGATGTGCCCGGCATAAGGGTGGGCCACTATACCGATGAGGAAGGTATCACTGGCTGCACTGTGGTGCTGTGCCAGGAGGGATGCGTGGCGGGGGTGGATGTGAGGGGTTCGGCACCAGGCACCAGAGAGACTGACCTATTGCATCCTGGGAACCTGGTGCAAAAAGTGCAGGCTGTCCTCCTTAGTGGGGGTAGCGCCTTCGGCCTGGAGGCGGCTGGCGGTGTCATGCGCTACTTAGAGGAGCGAGGGCACGGCTTTGATGTGGGAGTGACAAGGGTTCCCATTGTCCCCGCCGCTATCCTATTCGACCTCGCTATTGGCTCTAGCAAGGTCAGGCCGGGGTTGGAGGAGGGCTACCAGGCCTGCCTTGCTGCCACTCCCCAAAAACCCACCGAGGGAAGCGTGGGGGTGGGGACGGGGGCTACTGTGGGTAAGGTGCTGGGGCTCACCAGAGCCACCAAAGGCGGCGTGGGAACGACGAGTCAGAGAGTGTGCGGTGATATTGTCCTGGGAGCCCTAGTGGTCGTCAATGCCTTAGGCAGCGTCATCGACCCTGCCTTGGGCACTATTATCGCTGGGCCCAGGCGAGAGGATGACACGGGCTTCTACGATTCTATGGAATTGCTTAGAGAGGGCAGGGGGGTGACCCCCTTCCCTCAAAACACCACTCTGGGAGTGGTGGCTACTAACGTCTCCCTGGATAAGGCTCAAGCCAATAAGATGGCCCAGATGTGCCACGATGGTATAGCCAGGGCCATATATCCGGCCCACACCATGTTCGACGGCGACGTTATCTTTGTCCTCTCCACGGGAGAGAAGGAGGAGGGAGCCGATATCTCTCTTTTGGGGTCTGTGGGCGCTGAAGTGGTAAGCCAGGCTATAGTGAGGGCGGTGAAGGAGGCCGAGTCCTTGGGAGGAATAACCGCCGCTCGGGACATAAAGGTGAAAGGATGAATAGGAGTGAGCGAAAGGTGGTTGCCTATGTCTCGGCCGCTCATGCCCTGGTTCACGCCTTCGAGCTGACATACGCCGCTGTTCTCGCCATCCTTATTATAGAGTTCGAAAGCGGCCTGTTCCTTTTTGGTGTGCTAGCCTGGGCCTCGGCCTTCGCCTTCGGGGCTACCGCCTTACCGGCGGGCATCCTGGCCGACCGCCTGGGCTCTAAGAGCTTATTGAGCATCTGCTTTCTGGCCTCGGCGGGGTTCTCCGTCCTGGTGGCTTTATCCCCCAGCGTATATGTGTTGACCGTTGGGCTGGTAGGGCTGGGCCTCTCCATAGGCCTCTATCATCCTGCGGGGCTGGCCCTGATATCCCGAGGAGTGAGGACCCGGGCCTTGGGTATGGGCTATCACGGAATGGCAGGGAATCTAGGCATCGCTATGACCCCTTTCATGGCGGCCGGTGTGGCCTCCTTGATTAACTGGCGAGCCTCCTACGTCCTCCTTGCCATCCTGGCCATTGTCCTATTGGTCATAATGCACATCTCCCCGGTGCAAGAGCAAGGCGACTATAAAAACGAGGAGAGGTCAAAAGGGCTATCAGGAGCTAGAGGGGAGGGATCCAGAAAGAGACTTTTCGCCTTTGCCCTATCGAAAAGGGATAAAGAGGAGCTACGGCCTCTGCTGGTGCCCTTAATTGCTCTTTACCTGGCCTTTATGCTCAGCGGGTTCATATATAGGGGCATGATAACCTTCCTTCCCTTTTATATTAAGGAGCGAGTGAATGTAGATATATGGGGAATAGATCCCGTTGCCGTCGCCGGCGCCTTCGCCACCATAGCGCTGCTCTTTGGAGTAGTGGGCCAGTATGTGGGGGGCTCTCTGGCTCACAGAATACAGATGGAGCGTATTATCGTGCCTGTGGCAGTGATGATCACCCTTCTGCTGCTACTCATGGGGGTCATGGAAGGGGTGGTGTTAATGGTGGCTGCGTCTGCTTTAGCCTTCTTCTACTTTATGGGTCAGCCGGTGTACAACACCTTGGTGGCGGTCTACACTCCCCCTGCCATGCAGGGACGGAGCTTTGGCATCTCCTTTTTTGCCACCTTCGGTCTGGGCTCCTTTGCGGGGATATTCGGCGGATTTATAGCTCAAGAAACGGAAACCAGATGGGTCTTCATATCTTTGGCAGGTTTTGGCCTAATGGCCCTGGCCTTGGCTATCTACCTTTTAAAGACCGCTTCCTCCAGGGTGCGGCCCGGGGTAATTCCTCAAAGGATAGTTATAGACTAATGGTTAGTTTTAGAAATACCTTGCTATTTCCAATATAGAAGGGTTTATGGAACGAAGCACTAATTTTCGGAGGGGAAAGATGCGAATCAATATAGCCGATATCCAAGAGATGAAGGCTCTGGGCGAGAAGATCCCCATGCTTACGGCCTATGACTACTGCACCGCCAAGCTTCTGGATACAGTGGGGATACCGATAATCTTGGTAGGCGACAGCCTGGGCATGGTAATGCTGGGATATGACTCCACCATTCCTGTAACTATTGAGGAGATGCTACATCACACCAGGGCGGTGGTTAGGGGTACCCAGAGGGCCTTGGTGGTGGCCGAGATGCCTTTTATGACCTACAACGTAACCACCGAGGAGGCCCTGCGCAATGCGGCTCGGCTCATCCAGGAGGGGGGAGCCCAATCAGTGAAGTTGGAGGGGGGTGTTAGGGTAGCGAAGACAGTGAAACGCATCGTGGAGTGCGGCATCCCGGTGATGGGGCACATAGGCCTTACTCCCCAGTCTCTGCATCAACTGGGCGGATTTAAAGTTCAGGGGAAGACCCCCAAGGCGGCCATACGTCTGATAGAGGATGCCAGGGCCTTAGAGGAGGCCGGAGCCTTTGCCATGGTGCTGGAGTCCATGCCGGCTTCCCTAGCCAAGCTAATTACCGAAAGGGTAAAGGTGCCCACCATTGGCATAGGGGCCGGGGTGCACTGCGATGGGCAGGTGCAGGTGCTCCACGACATCCTGGGTCTATTTGGCGATTTTATGCCAAAGCATGCCAAACGATACGCTCTGTTGGGCGATGCTATTCAAACTGCGGTGAAGGATTATATGGGTGAGGTGCAATCCGCCCTCTTCCCCACCGATAAGGAGAGCTTCGCCATGGACGAAAGCCTTCTGGCGGAGCTTATGGGCTCTTCATAATGCCTTTCGCTCTATATTGAGACTGGATTTCCCGAATATCGGTGTGTTGATATATCACTTCCCGTGGTAAAATGTTTCAAAACGCCCTGTCATGAAGCTACACTGGACGGCGGCTGAAGAGGCTCCATGAGTGAAGAGGGCAAGGAGGCACCGGCGCTTCAATTCCAAAGGTAATTGGGTCGGAAGGCCAAGGGGCCAGAATCAGACCAAATGCAGGGCTACTGTAGTTGAAGGAGGTCGAGAAGGTGACGTCACAGACAAAGGTAAACAGCGAACTAGAGCGCTACCTAGAGCTGACCACCAAGTCACGGTCTATGTGGGAGGAGGCTAAGGAGTATCTGCCCGGAGGGGATAGCCGCAACTCCATCTTCTGGCAACCCTATCCCATATTCCTTGACTCCAGCCAAGGCTGTCGAGTCCAGGACGTGGATGGTGTGGAGCGGATAGACTTTGTAAATAGCATGACCACTCTAATCCTGGGCCACGGTCACCCAGCGGTTGTGAAGGCCATCCAACAGCAAGCCGCTAGAGGACTGGTTTATAACGCCCCCAACCCTTATCAAGTGCGTCTGGCCAGGCTCCTTTGCCAGCGAATCTCCTCCTTGGAGCTGGTGCGCTTCACTAATTCGGGAACCGAGGCCACCATGAACACCCTCCGGGCCGCCCGAGCCTTCACCGGCAGAGACAAGATCGCCAAGTGTGAGGGGGGCTACCACGGCACCCATGATTTAGCCTTCGTCAGCGTTCGAGTGGACCCTAAGCTGGCCGGGGATGCCAAGCGACCCAAGGCCGTGGCCAGTAGTGAGGGCATCCCCAAGGAGGTTGTGGGGCAGGTAGTGGTTATCCCCTTTAATGATACCGAGGCTTCCCAAGAGATACTGGAAGGGCACAAAGACCAACTGGCCGCCGTGATTGTGGAGCCCGTCCTGGGTACGGCGGGCATGGTTCCAGCGGATACCGAATATCTCGCCATGCTGCGGGAGTTCACTCAGAGGAACGGAATCGTGTTGATTTTTGATGAGGTCATCAGCCTGCGGGTGGCCCCTGGGGGCGCTCAGGAGCACTACGACATCACCCCCGATATGACCTCCTTGGGCAAGATCATCGGAGGAGGGTTTCCCATTGGAGCTTTCGGCGGACGACGGGAGATCATGGAGCTTTACGACCCCACCGAAGGAGCCAGGGTGGGACACGCCGGCACCTTTAATGCCAACCCTATAACTATGCTGGCTGGCGCCGTTACCATGGAGCAGCTAACCCCGGAAACATACCACAGCCTTGCCGCCCTTACGGAACGTCTACAAGGAGGGGTTCGACAGGTGTGTGCCGGCCTGGAAGTCCCGGTCCAGGTTACAGGCCTAGGTTCCCTTTTCGGCATCCACTTCACTGCCAGGCCGATCCGTACCTATCGCGATCTCTTCACCCGAGACCAAGACCTGTGCCAGCGTGTATTCTGGGGCCTTATGAACGAGGGAATCCTCATCGCCACCAACTTGGTCGGGGCCCTTTCCACCGTCATCGGGGAAAGAGAGGTGGATACTTTCTTGGATAGCTTCCACCGGGTGCTGGAACGGCAGGGTTAAACCTCCCAACAGATCGACTAAACCCTATTTGGAGCAAGAGTCGGGGCCTCCTTAGCCTATATACTAGGAGGCTCAGAGGGTGGACCACGGGCCTCATCTCCATGGTGACGACAAGGACTGAGGCTATCATTAAAATGAAGGTTCTCAAGAGCATTGCGGAGCTAAGAGGAGAAAGGGCATCCTTTACTGGCTTGGTGGGTGTGGTGCCCACCATGGGCTATCTCCACCAGGGACACTTGGCTCTAGTCCGTCGGGCCAGGCAGGAGAACGATACCCTGGTGGTAAGCATATTCGTCAACCCCACCCAGTTCGGCCCTCAAGAGGACTTACAGAGCTACCCTCGTGACCTAAATCGAGACTTAGCCCTTCTGGAGGAGGAGAAGGTCGACCTGGTCTTTGTCCCCACCCTCGAGGAGATGTATCCACCCTCCTTCGATACCTATGTCGATGTAGGAGATATAGACAAAAGGCTGGAGGGGAAGTCCAGGCCGGGGCACTTCAAGGGTGTGGCCACCGTGGTAGCCAAGCTTTTCAATATAGTTGAGCCCACCCGAGCCTATTTCGGCCAGAAGGATGCTCAGCAGTTGCTGGTGATCAGGAGGATGGTGGCCGATCTGAATATGAACGTGGAGGTCGTATCCGTGCCCACGGTGAGGGAGGAGGACGGGCTGGCGGTGAGCAGTCGAAACGTGTACCTTAGCCCCGAGGAGAGGTGTGCAGCCACCGTTTTGTGGAGGGCTCTATCCCTGGCCCAGAAGCTGTGGGAGGGGGGAGAGCGGAGGGGGGAGGCCGTTCGAGAGGAGATGAGGACCCTTATTCAAAGAGAACCTCTAGCTACCATAGATTACGTGAGCGTGGCGGACCCCGAGACCCTGGGGGAGCTGGGGGAGGTGTCGGGTCTCGCCCTGGTTTCCCTAGCGGTACGGATAGGCAAGACCCGCCTGATAGACAACATCACGTTGAACCAGTGATTTTTGGCCTTTATCCCAGATACTTCCTTATGATAAACTTGGAAGGCGCCTTTTATTCTTTATAGAAGGGGACTTATTTGAGGATTCTGGTAACCAATGACGACGGCATCCATGCCCAGGGGCTCTGGGCCCTGGCGGAAGGCCTCAATAAACGCAACGAGGTGATAGTTGTCGCCCCGGACCGGGAGCAGAGCGGCGTAGGCACCTCCATATCCCTGCACCATCCTGTTAGGGTAAACCCCATGCTGCCCCTCGTCGAAGGGATAAAGGCTTATGCAGTGGAGGGCACCCCCGGAGACGCCGTTATCGTGGCCTTGGGGAGCCTGGTGGAGGGTAAGGTGGACCTTCTGGTGTCGGGCATCAACAGCGGCTCTAATCTGGGCTACGATGTCTTTGTGTCGGGGACGGTGGGGGCAGCCTTCCAGGGGTATTTTCGAGGCATACCCTCCATGGCTGTCTCCGTGGCCGAGTTGAAGGACATCCATTACGAGCCAGCCATCCGGTTGGCCTGCTTCCTCAGCGAGAAGATAGGGGAGGGGGTCTTGCCCCAAGATCTCCTTTTAAACGTAAACCTGCCAAATCTGCCCTGGGAGAAGATCAAGGGCATTGAGGCTACCCATCTGGGAAGGCGAAGCTACGAGGAGATAGTTAAGGAGGACGAGGACAGCAGAAGAGGATATTATTGGCTGTCCCGGGGCCGAAAGGTGTGGCAGATGGACGATGGGAGCGATATGTGGGCCTTGAAGCAGGGCAAGATATCCATCACACCCCTCCACGGCGACCTCACGGGCCATTCGACCTTGACCCTTTTGAAGAGGATGGGGTCGGCCCTGTTTGACGATCTGGATTTGGGGAAATCCTTCAAGGCCTCTCAATAACCTCAAACTTTAGTTTTCCTCTGCGTTGACACTAAAGCGGCCCAGTGATATATTTTCCCTTGCGAGGGGTAGTCCTGGGAGATGGCAACGTAGCTCAGCGGCAGAGCGGGGTCTTCATAAGGCTTAGGTCGCAGGTTCGAATCCTGCCGTTGCCACCAAATAAAGGGGCGGTTAGCTCAGTTGGTTAGAGCGCTTGCTTCACACGCAAGAGGTCACTGGTTCGAGTCCAGTATCGCCCACCATGGAGGCCGAAGTGGCGGAATGGCAGACGCGCTACGTTCAGGGCGTAGTGTCCGCAAGGGCGTGTGGGTTCAAATCCCACCTTCGGCACTTCCCCCTTGTTATGTTAAGTTTATATCTGAAAACCGTCCAGGGGGTGTCTTCCCGTCCTATCTGGTGACCCCCAGTGTCAAAAATTATGTCGGCAAAATGTCGGCAAAATGTCGGCAATTTTGGGGGCTTAGTTGTAGGACCCCGGGCCTGTGTTATTCTTCCTCCCCAAACGCGGGCTCGGCACGCCCAGGAGCTGCTCACTGTTCCACCGGCGGTGCCCATCACTACAAATCTGCGACTCAACGCCCTGGCTGTTGAGATAGGTGCGGGTAGTATTCCGATGGACAGGAGTCCCGTAAAGAACACTCTCTGCTTGCCTAGCCGTTA
>JAZGDP010000161.1:0-3098 GCA_036477885.1 Dehalococcoidia bacterium | reverse complement strand
TATTTGAATAGCCTTGGTAACGGAGTGAGAGCTAAGGCCTGAGCCCCAGGGTTGAATGCAGGCTCCAAAGGCCCCCGCTCCACCTCCTCCTACCAACACCATTATGTCCTCGTAACTTCCCACCGCCGCCAGGAGATCGTCATCTTTGGCCGAACCTACATCGGCCCACTCGGTCTTCCCCACCCCCTCCCAGTAGCTTAGAGGACGGCGACTCTTCTCGTAAAGAAAGCTCTTCACGTACTTCTTAGACCAGTTCTCCCGGGCGATATATCTCAGGAGCTCCGGGCTGATGATAATCATCACCTCGCCAGCATTGGGGACACCGGTGGCCACCATCCTCTCCGCCGCCGTGCTCAGAATACCCTCAGGAGTGTTGCTTGAGTGATTCTCGAACTGAGAGGGAGAGTGGGCGGCGAACACGGTTACGGCGCTGCTTTCGGGACTCAGGCTCTTCTCCACATGCAAGGGCTCCCAAGGGCTCAGCTCCTCGTCCTCGGCGATACAATAGCTGTACTTGGCTGAATCTCCTAACGTGGATTTGTCCAACACCCCGGGTGTGCCACCCAATACATTCATCAGAATCAGACGGATGGCTCTGCCTATGGTGGCGTTGGCCCGATATCCTGGCCCAAATAAGTTACCTTTGCAGTTGACCTTCAGCTCCCGAGCGATGGGCCCGTGGACAATGACCATATGAGCCGAGCTATCGGTGCTGGCGGCGTTGCCGTGGAGGCCGAACTCCGGCTGACACATGGCCTCGATGGCTGTAACCACCACCGGCATGTATTCAGGAAGACACCCAGCCATCACAGCGTTGATGGCCACCTTATCCGCCGTAATCGTCCTGCCTCTGGTGGTAACGGTGCCTATAACATCGTCGGGCTCCCTATTAGCGGCCTCCAAGAACTGCCAAACCCTCTCCTCGGTGGGGGGCACCACGGGGAGGCCGTCGGTAACACCCTTCTCATAGTAGAGTTCGATGGCCCCTATAGGGTCTTCCACCCTATAGGCTGGAGACGAAGTACCTTGAGCCATTCTCACCTCCCGATATGTAGATCTTTATGTGAGAATCATAGCACCTACGGTTCTGAAAAGCAATAATTGCTCTAGAGTAGATAGCCTTCGAACCAACCAACGGCATGGCAGGTCATGGCCTCCATGCTGGGCTCATCCAGAAAGAAGTGGTCTGCCACCTCCACCAACTTCAAGGCCTTGGGAGGATGGGCATGCTCATAAAGGGCGTGGGCATTCTTTTCAGGGACGAGGCTGTCCTCCGTGCCATGGATAAGACAGGTAGGAACCCTAACGTTCTGGATAATTTTGGTGGCATCGTACTCCCGAAGGTCCTCCAGAAAATGGTAGTGAACCCTTATGTGTCCCCTGGTAAAGCTGGGGAACTCTATCTCACCCACTCGCTGCCAGCGGTCCACCGTCTCCTGGTCAAAAATCGTCTGCCAGTCATGATGGGCAGGCGATGCAATGGAAACCAGAGCCTTGGGACGCTTATCGGTGGAGGCGACGACGATGCAGGTGAGGCCACCCAGCGAGTGCCCCGCCAGCCCTATCCTGCTTGGGTCTATATCAACGTCCTCCTCCAGGAAGTTAATGGCGGAGATGAGATCGTTCACCTGATGACTCAGGAGCATATCCTCGCAGCTACCCTCACTCTCACCTATGCAGTCGGAGAAGTCGAAGCGCAACGTTATGAAGCCCCTCTGCTGCAAGCCCCGAGCCAGCCTTACCAGATACTTGACCTCCTTGAAGCCGGTGAAGCCGTGACAGATAATGACACCGGGGCGTTTTCCCTCCACGTCGTCGGGCTTTTCCAAGATGCCCACCAGCTTGAGGGCCCGGCTATTATGGAAGGAGACCTTTTGGCTGGGCATCAGCACCTCATTGAGCTTGGATCATGAAAACCGTTGCGTTGACCTAATTTGAACGCAATCACAGAGTTCAAATGTAGGCCTTTATTTCCTGGCATATAGCCCCATCACCTCTGTCTGGGCCAGGATGTGTCCTTCCATGGCCTGGAGCAATTGCCCCTTGGTGGCGCCGGCGGCCAGATCGAGCGTTGTGTCAAGGGCGTAGAGCTTGAAGAAGTAGCGATGGGTACCACTGGGAGGACAGGGGCCCCCATAGTCCAGCCGCCCCCAACTGTTCTCGCCGTGGCGGCTTCCATCGGCCAGCTCAGCGTTGGGCGGGACTGCCTCCGCCAAGGCGCTGGTTTGAGCCGGCAGGTTGTAGAGCACCCAGTGAACCCAGGTGCCTCCCGGTGCGTCGGGGTCATCGGCGATGAGGGCGTAGCCCTTAACACCCTCGGGTGGGTTCCCCCACTGTAGAGGTGGCGATATGTCCTCACCGTCACAGGTATACTTACTGGGAATCGACTCCCCTGGGGCAAAGGCGGTGCTAGTTATCTCAAATGCCATTGATTGACCTCCTTTCTCCGGTGTTTCAGATGGCGATATTGTCGGCGTGGGAGTGGCGCCTCCACAGGCTTGCAGAAACAAGAGCGCGAAAATAAGAGGCAAAGCTAGAGAACGCATTACATCGTCGCCTTTCAAAAACGGTTATTTCCTGCCATCCCTCAGGTGAATAATAACCAGACAGCCTGCCTATGGCAATAGAGGATCCTACGATGAGAAACTAAGAAACGGTAAATACCGGCTCCCCCAGGGCGCTCTCATCTACGTGAATGCCCAAGCCGGGTGCTGTCGGCACCGGCAGCCGCCCATCCTTCCTACGAGGTGCATCTTCGGCCAGTCGCTCTTTATTGTAGCTGTTTTGATCTGTGGAGGCGAAAAGGAATTCGGGCCGAGTGCTGCCCACCAGGTGAGCTATAGCGTTGGTGATGATATCTCCCCCATGACTGTCCTCAAGGGTTAGCCCGAGGCCCAAAGTTTGCGCTAGATCCCGAATTTGCCTCGCTTTGGTAAGGCCCCCTACCCGAGAGAGCTTTATGTTAATGACATCCATGGCTCCCTTCTCGTATGCCTCAAGCAAAGTACCTATGCCGGTGACGAGCTCATCGATTACCATGGGCAAGCTGGTCCGAGCCCGAATGGCCAAACATTCAGTAAGGGTCAGGCAGGGTTGCT
>JAZGDP010000160.1:0-2725 GCA_036477885.1 Dehalococcoidia bacterium | reverse complement strand
TGGAGCTGGCCATATGGATTAATGGTCCATCGGCAGGTTATATGCTGGGGGACCTGGGAGCGGAGGTGATAAAGATCGAGCAATATGGCTTAGGAGACCCCATGCGGGGATTGACTCGGGCCTACGGCTATAACATGGTGCTGTCGGGCGGCCGAACCCTGTATTTCGAGATATACAATAGGAGCAAGAAGAGCATAGCCCTGGATTTGAAGAAGGAAAAAGGGAGAGAGGTTCTATATAGGCTGGTGCAGAAATCCGATGTCTTTTTCACTAATTACAGTAAAAGCGTCATGGCCCGGCTCAAAGCCGATTATGAAACCCTCTCTAAATATAATCCCCGATTGATTTACTGCATCAACTCTGGCTATGGAACTAAAGGCCCCGAGAGCGAAAAGAGGGTCTTCGATTCCCTGGTCCAGGCGAGGTCGGGGTTTATGATGACCATGGCAGGCAAGGGTTGCCAGGGGCCGGTAAGGACGGGTGGGGCATATTTCGACCAGTTGGGTGGCACCATGACGGTCTATGGCATACTGGCAGCCCTGGTGGCCCGGGAGCGAATGGGCATAGGGCAAGAGATAGAGGTATCCATGCTCAGCAGCGCCATGCATCTCCAGCAGGACAACGTGTACCATTACCTTTGGAAGGGTGAATCCTGGGAAGGACATCGCATATCTCTTGGGGATGCCCTTTTCAACATGTATAGGTGTGCCGATGATAAATGGATCATGCTGTCCGAAGAGCAGAGCCAGAGGTTCTGGCACGAGTTTTGTCAGGTGATTGGTATAAAGGAGTTGGAACATGATGCAAGGTTTGCCGAGATGGATGTCAGACTGGAGCATGCCCCTGAGCTGATAGCTATCTTGGAGGAGCGCTTCGCCTCTAAGAATCGGGGCGATTGGCTGAGCCTTTTTGAGAAAAGAGGGTGTGGTTTCGCCTACGCTGCCATAAACTCTGTAGCAGAGCTGGTCAACGATCCTCAGGTGTTAGCCAACGACTATATCGTCGAGATGGACCACCCTACTATGGGGCGAATCAAGGTGCCGGGTGTTCCAGTGAAGTTCTCCAAGACCCCCGCCGAGATAGGCATGCCCCCTCCCGAGTTTGGCCAGCATGTAGAGGAGGTGCTGCTGGAGGTGGGTGGCTATAGCTGGGATGAGATAGTTCACCTTAAAGAAGAGGAGGTCATACCCTAAAGAATTCATTCAAACGTTAAGGGTATACCTCCTAGAATCTCCTCTTTTTCTAGCTCGTCCATCTGGGCCTGGCTCATTCCCAGAAGCTATCCGAAAATAAACTTGCTATGTTCCCCCAGGATAGGCGAAGGTAGATACGAGTTGTGTTGATGTCTCGATGGCTCAGTTGCACCCGTGCAGCTTCTACGGATGTTCCCGTTGAACCATCGCCCGCCTTTCAACCGTTCACTGCACTACAAGGTCTTGTTCACCTCGGCTAACAAACTGACAGTGCGTTCCCAGGAGGCCTCGCGATTCGATCCAGCGGTCATTACTGTAGCGAAGACTTCGCTGGCGCCCCAGTCAAAGAGTTGGCGAATCCTCTCAGCCACCGCGTCCTCGTCCCCGGAGAAGGTCACGGCGTCTATCATGCCGTCGCTCCAGTCCTGCGTGTTCTGGACTTCGGAGTACCCAGCCGCAGCAAACATTCGGATGTAAGCTTCGCTCTGAGCGAAGAACCCGTACTCGTCTCTAACTACGGCCCGGACCTCGTCAATGTTCTCATGGACGCAGGCGATGAAATGAGCGGTGAGGGGTGGAGTAGGGCGGCCGACCTTTTGAGCGCCTTCTTGTAGAGCGGGAAGGGCGACATCTCTGAGATACTGGCCGGGACAGAGCCAGCTAATCGCGCCGTCTGTTACTTCCCCGCATGCCTGGTAGGCCCCACGACCGAGGGCCGCGGCCATGACCGGCACATCAGGCATGGGCTGGTCTATGCTGGCGTGGGCTTGATAGTGGCGTCCATCGAAGTCCACCTCTCCTGTTTGCAACAGGGACTTGACTATCTGGGCGAACTCTCTCACGTTGGTTACCGGCTGCCTGAAGTCAAGGCCGAATGTACCCGTCATGTCTTTCCTGTTAGCGGACCCGATGCCGAAGCGAAATCGCCCTGGAGCAAGGTTGGCAATGACCTGTACTTGCTGGACGGCGGCGATTGGATGCTGAGGCCATGTGGGGGTGATAGCGGTACCCAGCTTAATGTTTTCAGTACGTACCGCGGCTGCAGAGAAAATGGTTAAAGCGTCGTAGCCTGGCGCGGCGGTGGTGAGCCAGACTGCGGGAATACCCAACCGCTCTAGTCTCTGGATGCCCTCGACAATGGCCTGGGCATCGCCGGGCGGGTCTACCAAGCCTACAAGTTTGGGGCCCATTAGATCCTCCTTCCCTACACCACGACGATGGTCTTTCGCGAAGTTACCGGTAATCCTCCTCCTCCCTTTCTATCCACTCCCACCAAATCGTCTCTATTGTACCCTAATCTATCCTCAGGAAATCGGCGAGGAGACGCTACGATAGAGGGTAGCAAATACGGTAGATGAAAACAACAGGCCCGCGCCTCTGACCCGCTGCTCGACTATTATCCATATCCTATCCTTCGACTCCATAAGAGGCCTTGTCACCCTTTATGTGGTGTACTTTGAAGCGACATCAATTATAAAGGGAGTTAGAGGCTTTTACAACAAATGGGCAAGGAGGGATATAGCTGGGAGGCA
>JAZGDP010000016.1:0-5188 GCA_036477885.1 Dehalococcoidia bacterium | reverse complement strand
AAGTTGCTCCCCTGACTCCGGGTCAGGTCCCCGCCGGCCCCGACTACAGCGTCGATAACCACCCCGGCGTTATCCACGTTGCGAATCTTGGCGGTTACGGTGTTGGTCACCCTGTAACCGGTGAGGATTTGACTTCCGTTCCTGTAGTCGTACATGGGGAAGATAGAGAAGAACTGGGTCTTTATGTCCCCCTCAGCCACTCCGTTACCGGTGAGGGCATTCAATACGGCATCCATAGCTTGGGCTGCCTGCTCCCGGGCCACCTCTGCCGTGTCCGCCTGGGCATCGACGCCCAGCGTAAGGACCGCCACATCGGGCACAGCAGCGACACTGCCTATTCCGCTCACCACTATCCCCGTCTGCTGAGCGTCTTGGGGCTCAAGGGACTGAATGGCGAAGGCTATCTGGACGCCCACGCTTACCTCCGTCTCGCCAGGGAGGATGGGGGTGGGGGCCGCTGCGGCAGCCTCCACAAAGGCCCGGTCGACGAATATTGGCGGAGGTGCAAAGCCGCCGCTTTCAGTGATGAAGATGGGCTTACCCAGGGTGACGCCCGTTAAGTTGGCCAACTGCTCGGCCTTAGCCACAGCATCCATAACAGCCGCTTCCCGGGCCCGGCTGATGTAGGGTGAAGGGTCATCCACCATGAAGCTGATCCCCTGAATCCGGGTCAGGTCCCCGCCAGCCCTGGCTGCGGCATCGATGACCGCCCCAGCGTTATCCACATTGCGGATCTTGGCGGTTACGGTGTTGGTAACCCTGTAACCAGTGAGGATTTGACTTCCGTTCCTGTAGTCGTACATGGGGAAGATGGAGAAGAACTGGGTCTTTATGTCCCTTTCGGCCACTCCGTTACCGGTGAGGGCATTCAATACGGCCTCCATTGCCTGAGCCGCCTGATCACGAGCCACTTGCACAGTGTCCGCCTGGGCATCGACACCCAGATTGAGTACCGCCAGATCAGGCACGGCTACAACTCTGCCTAGTCCGCTCACCACTACTCCCGTCTGCTGAACACCCGCTGTTTGAGAGAATGAGAAGCCCTGGAAAGCGGGTGCAAACTCCGGCGACGTGAAGATAGCACGTTCTAGTTCTACCAGTGGGACTGGGACCGCTTCAACAACTGGCTCCGGTGCGCCTTTTATCGGTGGCTCTGACACCTCTGTTGTAACAATATCAGTGGGTACCGGTGTTTCAGCGCCTTCATCCCCGGCCTTGGGGGCACAGGCTGCCAGCACCAGCATACTCGCCGATAAAACCAGCGCTAAGGCCAACCCTTTGCGCCGTTTTGAACTTAACCACTGCCTAAACATTTGCTTTACCTCCTTTTGAGTTTAACTTCCTATTGACCATCTGCTTTGCCTCTTTTCACGTCTTCTTTGGCGTTTTGGGGAACTCACTTATAATGACGTAAATCCCCTGGTAAAAGTTCCCATCGGCCTGGCTGAGGCTTCGCGTACCTTCTAGTCAATCTGCTCGCAGAACACCACTATGGAGCCGTCCTCGTTGGTGTGATACTCGTACTGCTGGACTTCTGTCCCAACCGTGTGCTCAAACACGAGCCGGAAGCCAGGTGTGATCACCTGGGCGTAGAATCGGTCTGGCTCAGGGCAACCCAGGCTGGTATCGGGCCAATCCACAGGCTCGAAGACTATGAGTTGAGGTACGTTTGGGGCCACGCCCAGCTTCTCCGCTATTTCCAACAGGGCTTCACGTGCCGCGCTCTCAGGGGACATGCCAACGTCGAACACCCACAGAACGCCGAACCCTTGGAAATAGGAGGATATTGCCTCAATCACTTCAATCGTCTCTCCCTCGGTGCTGGTCGCCTGCATGCGCCGGTCATAGCGTCCGGTCTCCAGATCTGGGGGCACCACCGCGACCAAGTCACGAGGAAGCGGAAAGGGGACGTCCGCCGAGGCTGGATCCAGGGCTATTGTCTGGTTAAAGGTTATCTCTCCTTCGCGCAGAAGCTCCAGTGTGATGGACGCAATGGGTTTGGTGAAGGTGCAGTTTGCGGAATTTATCGGGTCAAACCCAGTGGGGACCCGATCCTCGCCTCGAACAGCTATGATAGGACCAATAGCCGCGATCTCCGTCCACGAGCATGTGAAGGATAACTCCTCTGTGGGCTCCGGTGTTTCAGCGCCTTCATCCCCGGCCTTGGGGGCACAGGCTGCCAGCACCAGCAAGCCCACCGATAAGACCAGCGCCAAGGCCCACACCTTACCTCGTTTTGACTTTAGCCTTTTTCCAACCATTTGATTTTGCCCCCTTTCACGCCTTTCCAAACATTTTGGGGAACTCACTTATAATGACGTAAACTACCCGGTAAAAGTTCCCGCTATTTAAACTGTTTTTCCAGAAGCATAGCCTCATCTCCTAATTCGCACCCAGACCACATAGGCCGTGACCCCGCCCAACATCACCAAACCTCCCAATAGAGCTAGCTCCAGAATCAAGAAGGGGAACTCCTCTTCCTCGACCTGTGGAGGAGCCCGTACCTCCTCCACTTCGGGCGCTATGTCTGCAGGTGCCTCCTCTTCGGCCGGCTGAGGGGCTGGTATCTCCTCCGGGGGAGCCAGGGCCTGGATCTCCTCTTGAGGCACCGCTGCCGGCGGCTCCTGTGCCTCCGTCGTCAGAGCTTCTTCCTCTGTAGCCGTAATCCTCTGCTCAACCACTGTCTCCTGGACGAACAGGTCCAAAAGATCGATAGTGAACACCGCCACCAGGAACACTGCCGCCAGTACAGTGGCCGCGCTCATAGCCTTTAGGGGCCACGCTGCCAAGAGAGGCCTCTCCCCGGGTGTTTCTGTCAATACAAAGGAACGGGGCGCCTGAACCGTGGGGACCCGACGAAGGAGATTCACGGTGAACTCTAGAGATTCCAGCTCCTGACGACACTCCTCACACTCCTCCAAGTGCCTCTCCACCCGGATTTTCTCCTGGGCGCTGAGGCGTCCATCAACATGAGTGGAAAGGAGCTCTCGCAGCCTTCCATGATCCGACTTCCTAAACCATCCGAACATCTATTTAAGTTTCCCCTTCCCTAAAAAAGCCTTTTCGGGGAACTCACTTATAATGACGTAAATTCCCCGGTAAAAGTTCCCGCTTTTTAAGCAGAAAATCCCTAAGGTTAGCCCTCCCTCGACTGAGACGGGATCGTACAGTGCCCACAGGACAATGCAACACTTGAGCCGTCTCCTCGTAGCTCAAACCCTGAACATCGGACAACACCACCGCCATTCTCTGATCCTGGGGAAGGGTCTCCAGCCCCTTCTGAATCTCTCGACCCAGCTCGCGTCGCAGGGCATATTCCTCGGGGGATTCCCTTCCGTTGGTGAGAGAGCGCTCCGAGTTCAGCACCAGCTCATCCAGAGATATAGAGGCCTCCTTCTTGGCCTTTCGCCATTGGTCGTGGCAGACGTTGGAGGCGATGCGGTAGAGCCATATCTTAAAATTGCCCCCACGAAATTTACCCATGTTCCGGTAAGCCGATATAAAGGCCTCCTGGGTAGCGTCATCGGCGGCATCTCTCCGACCCAGCATACGTAGGGTCAGGTTATAGATATAACCCTGGTAGGCTTCAACCAGTCGGTTGAAGCTATCCAAATCCCCCTTTTGACTTCGCTTAATTAGCTCGGCCTCGTCCATGGCTCACCAAAAATGGCCTCTCTCGGCTTTAAACCCACAATATATTAGAGCAATTCCTGTAGCTTACATGTACAAATGTTAACAAAGCTGGGTAGCAAAAAGATGAGTTTATCGTTTATAATAGTGGCTAAGTTGTAAGAGGTATCTACCACAAGGATGATAGCTTGATTCGACAGATTATACAAACCGTTGTTCTGGCTTTTGTGTTATTCTTTGTGGTGCAAATGGTCTTTCAAAATTTCCGAGTCCAGGGCGAAAGCATGGAGCCCAGCGTTTCATCGGGACAATGGTTAATAACCAATAAAGCGGTATACTTCTTCATTGACTACGATAGAATCGACCGATTCTTACCATTCGTCGACCTGGATGGCGGGGCATATCTCTTTCATGCCCCTAAACGGGGCGAGGTAGTGGTCTTTGACTCCCCAGTGGAGCCCGGTGCCCAGTTTATCAAGCGGGTAATAGCCATTCCCGGAGACGAGATAGAGGTAAGATCGGGCAAGGTTATTCTCAATGGGCAAGTCCTGGAGGAGCCGTATGTGAAACAACAGGCCGTCTTCTCTTGTCGCCCCGAGGTCTTAGATGAGGATGAATACTATGTACTAGGTGACAATCGCGGCAATAGTCGAGACTCCTGCGAATTTGGGCCCATTCACGTCAGCGCCATAATAGGCAAGGCTTGGGTCTCCTATTGGCCCTTAGATGATTGGGGCCTGGTTCCCAACACCTCCATATCCACCCCCTCAAAGGGGGAATAAAGCGCCCATGGATCATGGATTTCAATCCAAGGCAGTGGTGCAATGTCTCAAAAAGTAGAGGATGTTCTTAAAGAAACGGGCGCCATCCTTCAGGGTCACTTTCTTCTAGCCTCGGGGCGTCATTCTCCCACTTACGTGGAGAAATTCCACATCCTACAGTTCGCCAACTATACGGAACAACTGTGCAGGTCGATTGCAGACCACTTTAGAGACAACGGCATAGGGGCTGTGGCTGGCCCCACACTAGGGGGCATTATCCTAGCCCACGAGGTGGCTCGTCAGCTAGGAGTCCAAGCCTTCTACGCAGAGCGGGAGGGCGATAGAAGAGTTTTTCGCCGCGGCCTCGATATCATCCCCGGCACGCCGGTGCTGGTGGTGGATGACATTCTAACTACGGGCGGTTCCCTGCGGGAAGTCATAGAGGCGGTAAGGCGACATAAGGGTAAAGTGGTGGCAGCGGCGGTTTTAGTGAACCGCGGAGACCAAGAGATGGACCTGGGAGTACCTCTTTTTAGCTGTCTTCGGGTGAGCATACCCACATATGCACCCAAAGAGTGCCCTCAATGCAAAGAGGGAACGCCGTTGACCAAGCTAGGAAGCTCCCTTCAAGCTTAAGGGCCCCACAAAATTTCCCGATTTTCTAATACTCTGTTACAAAAATGCCTTTTCGTCCCCCCCCCGGCCCAGGAACATTTCACCAAATATCGGTTTTTTAGACGAAGAACAAAATTCCTGTCTTTATGGCAAGCGCCGTGGGGTGGGCGGGTGGGAATAAC
>JAZGDP010000159.1:0-8175 GCA_036477885.1 Dehalococcoidia bacterium | reverse complement strand
CTATTCAGACGAGGCGCAAAAGAAAAGGAAATAGAGAAAGAGAAGACCCAGCAGGCGGTGGAGCCCACCCGAAGAAGGTGGTTTGGCAACGTCTTTCGAACATTCGATCGTTCCAAAGTGGACGAGGAGTTCTGGGAAGCCCTGGAGGAGATGCTCATCCTGGCCGATGTAGGAATCGACACCACCGCCAGGCTCTTGGAGGGGATGAGAGAAAGGGTCGAGAAGGAGAAGCTCTCGGACGCCGAGGCGATACGGTCCCTCCTCAAGGAAGAGATGGTAAAGATGCTCACGGTAGATAGCCAGGGGGAGGAATCGCTGGCGTCTGATGCAGCTCCCCAGGTGTTGCTGGTCATAGGAGTAAACGGGGTGGGCAAGACCACCAGCATCGCCAAGCTTGCCGACAGCTTCAGGGAGGAGGGCAAAAAGGTGCTGCTGGCGGCGGCCGATACCTTTAGGGCGGCGGCCATAGAGCAGTTGGCTATATGGGGTGATAGGGTAGGGACGGAGGTCATCGCCCATAGGCTGGGCGCCGATCCTGGAGCGGTGGTCTATGATGCCTTTCAAGCGGCCAAGAGTCGGGGCGCCGATGTCCTCATTATAGATACGGCTGGCCGTCTTCACACCAAGTTCAACCTCATGCAGGAGCTGAAGAAGATTCAGAAAGTCCTCTCCCGAGTAGACTCTACGGCGCCTCATGGGGTGATCCTGGTTATAGATGCCATGACCGGCCAAAATGGCCTCAGCCAGGCCAAACATTTCGTAGATGCAGTGGGAGTAACGGGGATATTCCTCGCCAAACTGGATGGCACGGCTAAAGGAGGAATAGTATTAACTATCTGCGATGAGCTCAAAGTGCCCATCCTCTTCATTGGCACTGGCGAGGGCCTCGATGATCTGGCTCCTTTCGATGCCAGAGATTTCGTGGAGGCTTTATTCTCCCAAGGGGCTTAAGCCGTGGTCGACGCCATAGTCTGGTGGCTTGTTCTTTTGGCATTGGGCGCTATAGCCCTGCCTATAACTCTCAGCCTGTTCAAAAATCTCCCCGATAGAGGTTATCCCTTCAGCAAGGCCCTGGCCCTTCTCCTCCTGTCCTATCTCCTATGGATAGGTGGCTCGGCCCACATCATATCTAACACTCGTCCCGCCGTCATAGCCCTGGCCATCCTTATTGGCGCTATCTCCTACGTTATCTTTAGACGACGGCGCGAAGAGATGCTCGACTTCCTCTACCAAAAGCGCCGGCTCATCCTCTCCACTGAGGCCATATTCCTGGTGATTTTTGTCGGCTTCGCCTTAATTAGAGCCTATGACCCCGATATCAACCATACCGAGCAGCCCATGGATTTCGCCATGCTTAACGCCGTGACTCGGGCCGATCATTTCCCCCCAGAAGACCCCTGGCTCAGCGGCCACTCCGTAAGCTACTATTACTTCGGTTACCTGATGAACTCCACCTCTGCCAAGCTCACCGGTGTGTCGCCCAGCGTCTCCTTTAACCTCGGCCTGGCCACCATATCCGCCCTGGCTGCCACCGCTGCCTTCAGCCTGGTCTTTAACTTGGTGCAGATGACCAGACAAAGGAATGGCGTATTCCCCAGCCCCTCCAAAGCCATGCTCTTTGGAGTTATCGGAGCGATTTTTCTGGTGATCCTGGGCAATCTGGAGGGCATACTGGAGCTGGTTCGTTCCAATGGCCTTGCCTGGGCGGGCTTCTGGGACTGGATAGGCATTAATGGCCTTGAGGGGCCGCTACAGAGCACCAGCCTGGTGCCTTCGGAGAGCTGGTGGTGGTGGCGAGCCACCCGGGTCATAGGCACGGTGGTGAACGGCCAGAACCTGGATCCCACTATAAATGAGTTCCCATTCTTCAGCTTTCTCTTGGGAGACCTCCACCCCCACGTCATGTCCCTGCCCTTTGTCCTCCTGGCATTAGCCCTGGGCCTAAACCTTTTCAGGTCTAAGGATGTCCTGGGGCTGGAGTGGATCAAGCGGAGACCCCTGGAGGCCCTGATTCTGGCCATATCCCTGGGGGCCCTGGGTTTTCTCAATAGCTGGGACATCCTAATCTACATAGCTGTCTTCACCGCGATAGTATTGGTTCATAGCCTGCTACAAGAGCAGGGCAAAGATTATTGGGGGCTTTTAAAGAGGATAGTGCCTTTCGTAGGGGTCATAGTGGTGGGGGCTGCACTGCTTTATCTGCCTTTTTGGCTGGGCTTTCGCACGCAGGTATCGGGCATCTCCCTCGTGAGAGAGTTCGGCACTAGACCCCTGCACTTCTTCATCTTCTGGGGCCCCCTGTTTTTGGTGCCCGTCGCCTTCCTTTTGATTCAGCTAAGGGATGGGGCCAAGGTAAGGCGCCTTGCTAAGAGGGGGATTTTCTGGAGCATTCTCATCCCTGCCATACCCCTTATCCTTTGGGTGCTGATCGAGCTGATTCTAAGTGGCCGGGAGGGCAACATAGTCGAGGGCTTGCGTACCATAGGGGGCAGGACTCTGGTCCTTATGCCCCTCTTGGCTATCCTCTCCGGTATATTGTTCCTCATCGTCAAAAGGGTGAAGGAGACGTGGGGAGGGGAGGAGAGGGGAGGTCCCCTTTTCGTGCTAATACTGCTGTTTTTTGCCTTCCTTCTCATCATGGGCGCCGAGCTCTTCTTCGTTAGAGATGTATTCAACAATCGTATGAATACGGTTTTTAAGTTCTATTATCAGGGGTGGACTCTTTTAGCGGTAGCTTCTGCCTATGGCATTTATTACTGGCTCTCCTACTGGCAGGGAGCCACCCTATTGATGCGCTCGGCCCGGTATGCCACCTTTAGCCTGGTAGCCCTTCTCTTCCTGGGGGCCTCATTCTATCCCTTCGCCGCCGCTTACAGCAAGACCAGTTCTAATACCTTAGGCCCAACCCTGGACGGTCTCGCCTACCTGAGGAGGGAGGTTCCCGGGGAGTATGAGGCTATCCAGTGGCTTCGCAGCGAGGTGGAGGACACGGCAGTCATAGTGGAAGCGGTTTGTCAGAGCCAGGATGGCAGACTTAATTGCGGAGACTATTATCTGGATGAAAACCGTAACTTCGCTAGGTTCGGCGGGATCTCGGCGCAGACGGGCATTCCTACTCCCTTAGGCTGGCCAGGGCATGAGCGACAGTGGGGGCGTTCAGGGGAACTACTGGCGGATCGGGCTGGGGATGTGATGGAGATCTACACTACCAACGATATAGAAAGGGCCAGGGAATTGCTGGAGAGGTATAACGCAACCTACGTGTATGTGGGTCGGTTGGAGAGATCTAGATACGGAGCGGAGGATTTGGGGAAATTTGCTTTGTTTATGGACACCGCTTTTAATAACGATAGTGTGGTAATCTACAAGGTGAAGGATAAATAGCTTTCAGCTTAGTATCTAGTTGTACAAATACCTTATCGACCCCACCCGTCCTTCGGCTGAACTCAGCGATGACCCCCCCACGACTCTAGGGGTGTCTTTGTTGGCCGGAGTAGCGCTCTGGAATGGGTGAGAAGGTTAAATCTGCAAGGAGTGGGTAAACGTATATAAAGAGGAGAGATGGGTACTGCTGAGGAAACCCAGGTGCAGAGATTACCCGTAGCAGAACGCCCCCACGATATATATAGATATCTTTCATCTCTCATATCTGGGGTCAGGTGGGAGGCTGCCTTTTACACCCTTTTACTGGTAGCCGCCCTAACCTTGAGATTGTGGGATTTGGGATCCCGGGCCTTTCACCACGATGAGAGCCTTCACGCCTTTTTCAGCTTGGACCTTATAGGCGCTTTTGAGCATAATCCCCTTATGCACGGCCCCTTTCAGTTCACCGCTACCAATTTTATCTTCAACGTTTTTTGGGAGGGGGACTATACCGCCCGCCTTCTCCCCGCCCTCTTCGGCACGGCCCTGGTGGGGATGCCCTATTTTCTGAGGGATCATCTAGGGAAGTGGGGCAGCATGGCTACGGCGGCCCTGCTGGCCTTCTCGCCTACTATGCTCTACTTTAGCAGGTTTGCTCGCAACGATATCTATATGGCGGTATGGACCCTGGGGCTGGTTATAGTTTTATGGAGATATCTTGAGAGCCGCAAACATAGGTATCTATATATGGCGGCGGCTCTATTAAGTCTGGCCTTCGCTACTAAGGAGACCATCTTCATTACCTTGCTCATCTTCGGTAGTTTTCTAGCCATCATGCGTTTTAAGGAGCTAATTGGCCTGCTGCAACGCCGCATAAAATTAAGTCAGATATCGCCGCCGTTGGTCTTCCTGCTCCTTCTGGTGGCCTTGTCTTTGCCCCAATGGTCGGCGGCTGTAAGCATCTTCCAGGGATGGATAGGACTGACCCTAGCGAGGCCGGCATCTGAATATGTCAGTGGTCCTGTGGGAGTCCCGGTAGGAGGAGCGGCTCTAGCGCTAGCCATTATAATTGCTCTACTTTTAATGGGCATCTCCTTCCTAGTAGGCCTCCGATGGAGGCCCAAGACATGGCTGATCAGTGCCGGCATTTTTTATGCCATTTATGTTCTGCTGTTCACCACCTTTTTTACCAACATCGTCGGATTTGGCAGCGGTATCTGGCAGTCGTTGGGGTACTGGCTGGCCCAGCAAGATGTGGCCAGAGGGAGCCAACCCTGGTATTACTATCTTCTCCTTCTTTTTAGCTACGAAATTCTCCCCCTGATCTTTGCTCTAACTGCCCTCGTTTACTACTTGGTGAAGAGGGCAAAGGCCGATAGTTTCACTTGGTTTCTCATCTACTGGGCAGGCGTGAGCCTGCTGCTTTATTCCATCGCCGGGGAGAAGATGCCCTGGCTATTCGTAAATGTGGCCCTGCCCTTTATCCTTCTGGCGGGCAAATTCATGGGCAGGCTGGTAGAGGAGTTCCGTCCTAGGATGAGCCTATTTCCCAAGGGGGGCCTTCAGTTGCTAATAGTAGCGGCCATTGGCTTGTTGCTTGTCTTCACCGTGCGAACGTCAGTTGTGGCCGCCTATGGCATCGGGCGAGAGGGCAAGGGAGACCTTCCCATCGAGATGTTGGTCTATACTCAAACCTCCCCTGACATACCCAACGTCGTGGCTATGATAGAGGCCTTTGCTGAGGAGACGGGGCAGGGGAAGAACCTGAGCATTACGGTGGATGCCAGGGATGGCTTCACCTGGCCCTGGGCCTGGTATCTGCGGGATTACAAAAACGTGGGCTATCCCGATCTCGGCGAGATCGATGCGCCACCTCAAAACTCGGTGGTTCTCCTCAACGCCTCTAACGAGGGCAAGGCCCAACCCTTCCTCGCCGCCTACGATGAGGAGATGAGGTATCGTCATCGCTCGTGGTTCCCCGAATACAATACCTATAAGAATGGGGGGGAACCCCTTTCGGTGGGGGACTTCTTCTCCAAGCTGGGCAGCGCTGGAAGCTGGCGGCAGTGGTGGAATTACTTTATCTCGAAGGAGCTAAGGGATTCCAATCCTATAGGTTCCATTAGCGGTGTGGCGTACTTTAAGAAAGACCCATGAGCACTGGAAAGGTTCATCGCACACGGAAATTCGGCAGCCTCTGCCTAACAGGTTGTTGATAAGGCATGTTACGAGGAGCTATAATTGAAGGTCACTCAGGTATAGATATACGGTGTGGATAATGCTTCATGAGGTAATGGTGTGTTTAGGTCTCGACGATTTTGGTTTGGAATAGCGGTTAGCTCGGGCTTTCTGGCCTTTTTTCTTATAGGGATAGACTATGCCAAAACGGGTCAGGCCCTGAGAGATGCCAACTACGTCTATATAATACCGGGAATCCTTATCTACTTTGTCAGCCTCTGGTTTCGCACCTTACGGTGGCAGTACTTACTAAGGCATCTATGCCCTATACCCATCCGCCGACTGTATCCCATAATGGTGGTGGGATATATGGCCAATAATATCCTGCCGGTTCGGTTGGGTGAGGTGGCCAGGTCTTTCTATCTGGGGGAGAAGGAGAAGGTAAGCAAGAGCTCCTCTTTGGCTACCATTCTCATCGAGAGGGTGTTCGATGGCTTAATCCTCATTCTTTTTGTCCTCGCTGTGTGGCCTTTTCTGCCCTTGGGAGACCTCCTCAGAACCGATGCCGGAGACCTTCGTATCCTTCGTTTGACGGGCACCATATTAGTGGGGAGTGTCTTTGTGGTGGTGTTTGTGGGTCTCGTTGGCGTCGCCTTATATCCTCCCTTGGGCCAACGGATATCTGACCTTCTAACCTTTTTTGTGCCTCACAGGTTTAAAGACCAAGCCAGAAGATTTTTAGAGCTCTTTTTAGGTGGCCTCGCCTCTCTACGCAGCGCCAAGAAGCTTATCCTAATCCTTCTCCTCTCGGCGCCCATATGGCTCATAGAAGCACTGATGTATTACATTGTGAGCTTCTCCTTCGATCTAAATGTGTCCTTCGGCGTGATTCTGGTAGTCACTGCGACCTCCAACCTTATCTCGGCGGTGCCCTCCACGGCGGGGGGCATCGGCCCCTTTGAGCTGGCCACTAAGATTACCTTAGTCTCCTTTGGCGTAAACACCGAATCGGCGGTGGCCTATGCCGCAGCGCTGCATTTAGCCCTATGGTTGCCAGTGGTGGCAGCGGGTATTTTATTGCTATGGATGGATAATCGTTCCTTGGTTCAGTTTATTAGAGGGCCTACGGAGGCCCAGTGGTCGGAGGGCTATCCCATTCGGCCTGTGCCCCTAGAAGGCGATGGTAAGGAGTGAAGATAGGAATTATCGGCGGTGGAATGGCGGGCCTGGCAGCGGCTTACGAGCTGCTCAAGGAGGGGCATGAGACAATTCTCTTCGAGGTTAGCCCCTATTTAGGGGGTCAGGCGGCCACCTTCAATGTGGGGGGAGGGCGGCTGGAGCGGGGATATCACCATCTGTTTGCCAGCGATGTCTATATGACTAACCTCATCCATGAGTTGGGCCTGGGATCCAAGTTGGCGTGGCTGGATTCCAAGGTTGGCTTCTACCATGACGGAAGGATTTATGATTTCGTTACCCCCATGGACCTCCTCAAGTTTACCCCCATAAATCTGGTGGACCGTGTAAGGCTAGGCCTGGCGGCCCTTTACCTCCAGCGCTCTAAGGGGTGGCTTAAGTTCGAAAACATAACGGCTCGGGACTGGATAGTAAAATATGCCGGCAAACGCAACTACGATGTGGTGTGGGGCCCCCTTCTGCGAGGCAAGTTTGGCGATAGCGCCGATGAGATAGGTATGACCTGGTTTTGGGGGAAGATCTATCTGCGTTTTGCCTCCCGAGGCAAGGGGATGCAACGGGAGAAATTGGGCTATCCTATGGGCAGCTTTGGGGAGGTGATAGATGTCCTGGCCCAGCGGATCGAAGAGATGGGTGGGAAGATACATACCTCCTCCCCCGTTACACGTATATTGACAGAGAACGGCAGGGCAGTGGGTCTGGAAGCCAATGTGTCCAAGTCGGAACTAGCCAGCTTCTCCTTTGATTCCATCATCGCCACCGTCCCTTCGTACATATTCCCCAAGCTGGTGCCCGACCTGCCAGAAGATTATAAAGAGAAGCTGGAGGGAATACGATATCATGCAGCGGTGCTGGTGGTCCTGGTGCTAAAAAACCGCCTTTCCCACATATACTGGCTTAATATCAGCGATCCCTCCATACCCTTTTTAGCGATAGTTGAACAGACTAACTTCGTGGATAAATCCTTATATGGTGGCAAGCATGTGGTTTATCTGGCCAACTATCTAGGCAAGCATCACCCCCTGTACCATAAAAGCGGCGATGAGCTCCTGGAGGAGTATGTGGTTCATCTGCGGAAGATTAACCCTAACTTCGAGCGGTCATGGATTGAAGAATACTATTATCATAGGGAGGAAGCGGCCCAACCCATCATAACCACTAACTACTTGAGGCAGATCCCCCCTTATGCCACCCCTATTAAGAACCTTTATTTGGCTAACACTACCCAGATCTATCCCGAGGACAGGGGCACCAATTACAGCGTCGGCTTGGGGCAAAGGGTGAGCCGACTGGTCATCCAGAACCTTGAAGGATGACATCTTTTATGGCATAATATCTGGAACTTAGTTATTAAATTCACGACTTAAACGCCGCCAAATTACCTCGGAGAGAAGGGCATTGTTAGAGAAGATAGCGGAGATTCTTGCCTCTCTAAAG
>JAZGDP010000158.1:0-4278 GCA_036477885.1 Dehalococcoidia bacterium | reverse complement strand
TGAGCTTAACCTTGAACAACATGCAGAGTCCCTTTTTGTGACTTGTCTTTATTTTAGATGCTGGGAAACCTACATAGATGCATTCTGCTTAAAGGCAAATCACTCTTTAGAGGGTTCACTGTGCTTTTGGAAATACACCTCTTTCAGTCGTTCAAAATGTTCCCGGAAGAGAGGTGCTTCTAGGGCATCGCTCGTCATGATTAGAGCGTCCTCTCCGGTATCGGTATAGTAACGCTTCCTCACTCCTACCTTCTGGAATCCATATTTTTCATACAGCCTTTGAGCCCCTAGATTAGACGCCCTGACCTCTAAGGTAACAAAGTTGGCATTTCTTTCCGCCGATAGCTCAAAGGCCTTTATTAGAAGAAGCTCCCCAATGCCCTGGCGACGATGAGCCTTACGCACAGCTACGGATACCAGATGTGCCTCGTCCACCATAAACCAGATCCCAGCATAGCCTAAAATCTTTCTAGCCGGGAGTTGGGGATGAGTCCTCCCCAAAAAGAGCTGTCTGATGCCGTCGGTCCATCGCCGCCACCAGCCTCCCCCATTAGAGGGCACCTCTACATACTCGTTCGGTTTTAGGTCTAGAGAATAGGGAGTCCACTCAGGGAAACTCTCATCCTCCTCCACCGATTGAGCCACTATGTAATAGGCCAGCTTGTTTCGTAGCTCTTTCTTAAAAGAGGTATAAGGCCAAAGGGTAGAAAAGGACTCCTTTTCGATCTCCTGGGCCTGGGGGATATCCTCTTTGTCCATCCGGCGAATCGTATATCCCAAGGTCCGCCAATCCGTCCGGGGGGCCTCCTCTAATGACCTCATGGCTTGATTATTTTATCATGCTTAGGGCTCCGATGCTATCTTATCGCCTCTATTTCCGTTATATTTAATAGGTGATAGCGTGGTTTATCATTATTCGGGTTTCCTCTCCCAGTTGATAAAGGCCTTAAAAGAGGAAGCCAAAGCAGTGGCTGAATCATAGGAGTCATCTGATGCAAGCGGAAGAGCGCCTAGTGAGAGGGGCACAAACGGGGGATGAAAGGGCTCTTACTGAACTGTATGAAGCCTATTTTGATCGAATATATCGGTATGTGGTCGTCAGGATTGGAAACCCCTCCGATGCCGAGGATATAACCGAGGACGTTTTCCTTAAGGTTCTGCACTCTATAGGCTCTTTCATATGGAGAGGAGCTCCCTTCTCCGCCTGGCTGTTTCGTATCGCCCATAACCTGGTGGTGGACTACTTTAGAAAAGCATCTAAAAGGGTAACGACTCCCATAGACGACGTTGTAATAGAAGGGGGCGCTGACCCGGAGGAAGCTCTAAGCATAAAATTAAAACTGGAACAGCTTAACGCTTATATGACTCAACTCACAGAAACACAGCAACAGGTGATGTCATTGCGCTTTGCAGGAAGCCTCTCGGTAGCTGAGACAGCCAAGGTAATGGGAAAGACCGAAGGGGCGGTAAAGGCCTTACAACATAGCGCCGTAGTGACATTACGTCGCCGTTTCGCAGAAGGATGAAAATGAGTAGAGAGTTAGAAGAGATCCTAAATGACTGTATTGACCGCTTAATCGAAGGGGAGAGCATCGAGGCATGTCTGACCAAATATCCCCAGCACGCTGAGGAGCTGAAGCCTCTTTTGCAGGCTGCCCAGATTGCCCTAAGCTCCTCGGCCCTCGAGCCTCGCCCCGAGTTCAAGGCGGCGGCCAGATACCGCTTCCAATCGGCGATAAGGGAGAGAGGGCTAAAGCCGAGGAGACGCTGGTTCTCCCTACCCAATCTGTTCTCCCGATGGGGCATCGGAAGGGCAAAAGAGGGTAGAGAGATGGAGGAGGTTCTAAACGATTGTGTCGACCGTTTAATCGAGGGAGAGAGCATCCAGCGATGCCTGGCCCGTTATCCCCAGTGGAGCTCTGAGCTAGAGCCTCTGCTGGAGACGGCCCAGACCGTTCTTAGCCTCTCCTCCTTTGAAGCACCCCAGGAGTTCAAGGCGGCCCTAAAAGAGCGCGTCTTGTCGGCCATAATAGAGGAAGGGACGAAGACCTCGGAAACAGGCCATGAGTTTGGCGATGCCTTGAGTGATGGTATAGACCGATTGCAAGAAGGGGCCCACATTGAAGAGTGCCTGGACCAGCATCCCCAGTACGCTGAGGAGCTGAAGCCTCTCTTGCAGGCTGCCCAGATAGCTCTAGGCTCCTCGGCCATCGAGCCTCGCCCGGAGTTCAAGGCGGCGGCCAGATACCGCTTCCAATCGGCGATAAAGAAGAGAGGGCTAAAGCCGAGGAGTCGCTGGTTCGCCCTGCCCGACCTGGCCTCCCGATGGGGCATCGGAGTGGCGGCTTTGGCCATCGTCTTCCTCATTGGGGCGGGCACCATTAGAGCCTCCAATGACAGCCTTCCCGGCGAACCATTATACACGGTAAAGCAGTGGGTAGAGGATACTCGCCTCTTCTTCACTAACTCGGACATCGGCGATGCAAGGCTCCATGCCCAGTTCGCCAATAGAAGGTTCCAGGAGATAGAAGGCGTGGCTCGAAAAGGGGAGATAGAACGGGTGGCCAGGCTGCAGGAACAACTGAATTATCACCTGTCGAGAGCTAGTGCACTATCCCAGGATACATCCATATTAAACGAGAAAATCCAGGAGCTGCGAGCCCTTCTGGAGAGCCACGCCGAAAGAAACGAAGATGATCTCTTAAAGGTGCTGGACGAGGTATCAGAGAACGACAAACCCATCCTTAGAGAGGCCATCCAACAGGCCAGGGAGCGATACAGGGAAGCCATCCAGAGTCTGGAGTAGATCCTAGGAGAAAGGTAGATCAGCGGCACTAATACCCCTAGCCGAGCTTTTCCCCTCAAACCCCTGCCCAGTCCTCATTAAGAATGCCCTATTACCCCAGGGCTTAAGAGTTGACAAAAAGATATCTAATATGATAGATTAGGATGAGTACGGGGGGAACGTAGAGGTATAGCCTATATCTGCGCAGCCCGTATTTTTTTATACCTTAATTAAGATTCATTAGCTAAGGACTACTAATGAAAAAGAAGCTGATAATCGTCTCCGCTGCATTGGCTCTTTTAGTCATGGCTTGCGGGGGCGGCGAAGAGGCCACGCCCACACCAGCTGCTCCTCCATTGCCAACTCCTGCCCTAAGCCCTACACCAGCTGCCACTCCTATTACGGGGCCTTCCCCAACCCCCACAACCACCCCCATAATAACTACCGGCCTCTTTCTACAGGTTACCAACCTGCCCAAGGAGAGCGTAGTTCACACCAATACCGTTAGGGTAGACGGTAGGACATCCCCCGATGCTATAGTCAGCGTAAACGGCATAATAGTGGATGTGGACGAGGAGGGAAATTTCACCGCCATCGTGTCCCTGGATGAAGGGGCTAACATTATAGAGGTTATCGCCAGCGACTTTGCAGGGAATGAGGATAGCGCGGTGTTGGCCATTATCAGCATACCAGAATAGTCCTAAAGTACAATTGGCCCTTTCCTAACCAATGGCCCGCCTTTTCGTTATTACTAGT
Organism: Dehalococcoidia bacterium; assembly: GCA_036477885.1. Classification (GTDB taxonomy): domain Bacteria; phylum Chloroflexota; class Dehalococcoidia; order JAZGDP01; family JAZGDP01; genus JAZGDP01. Next base: position 737 of record JAZGDP010000158.1, on the reverse strand, counting down.
GGAAGAGGCAATTAGTGTAAAAGAGTGATGAAAATGAAGATATGGAAAATCGCAGGAATACTAGCGCTGGTGGCAGTGCTGGCCCTGAGCAACGTGGGCAGCGCCTTCACCAGTCCTACCCTTCAGGGAGAAGGGGAGAAAGTAGGGCTCTTCGGCACGGTAGTTGTCATAGAGGGTCTTATCATAAAACTCGACACGGGAAAAGAGGTAGAGACTACCGCCGACACTGGTTTTCACGTGCCCAGCCTCGACACGGCCAGCCTCGACAACGTCTCCGCTGGCGATAGGCTTTCCATTCTAGCCCTGCAAGGAGCGGATGGGAGCCTCACCGCCCTTCAGGTTGTGGTGATCCCCGGTGAGCCCGTGGACAACACCCACATCATCGGCGTGGTCACCGACACCGAGAACGGTATCATAACAATAACAGACGCCCAAGGAAATTCCTTCACTCTGGAGCTACCCGAGGGTGCTCCACCGGTAGACGTTGGAGGGTTCCTCACCGTGGTTAGTTCCAGGGACGAGACGGGCCAGCTATCTCCCAGGGCAGCGGAACGCATTGAGGATATTATAGATCGCCTGGTTAATGATATAGACAGAGCCGTGGGTAGAACCGTGGAGCGCTTGCGGGAATTGGTGGAAAGGAACGCAGATAATCAACTCTACGGCCTGGAGAATGCCCTGCAAAGAGCGAATGAGCGAGCTCAGGAAGCCCTACAAAGGGCCTTTGAGAGGGCCTC
>JAZGDP010000157.1:0-4047 GCA_036477885.1 Dehalococcoidia bacterium | reverse complement strand
GCTGGCCCGTCACACCGGAGGAAGCTTCATCGTCCGCATTGAAGATACCGACCAGGCCCGGAAGGTAGAGGGGGCCGCCGAGTCCATCCTGGAGAGCCTCCGCTGGCTGGGATTGGACTGGGACGAGGGGCCAGAGGTGGGAGGGGACTACGGCCCCTATTTTCAGTCGGAACGACTGGATATCTACCAGCCCATAGCCAAGAAGCTGGTGGAGGAGGGGCACGCCTACCTCTGCTACTGCTCGCCTCAGAGATTAGAGGAGATGCGGGCCGAACAGATGAGAAGGAAGGAGCCCCCTCGCTACGACCGCCGCTGCCGTAACTTCTCTCAAGGCGAGCGCCTGAAATTAGAGGGGGAAGTCTCCAGCTCGGTGGTGCGCTTCAAGACGCCCCTGGAGGAAGAGACGAGGTTCTGCGACCTTCTGCGAGGGGAGGTTATCTTCGACAACAGCTCCCTGGACGACTTCGTCATCCTCAAGGCCGACGGCTACCCCACCTATCACCTGGCTAACGTTGTGGACGACCATATGATGGAGATATCCCACATTCTGCGGGCCGACGAATGGCTCTCTAGCACCCCCCGCCATATTCTTCTGTATCGAGCCCTGGGATATGAGCCTCCCCAGTTCGCCCATCTGCCCATGATCCTGGGAGAGGACCGCTCCAAGCTGAGCAAGAGGCACGGCGCTACCTCGCTACTGGAGTATCGGGAGCAGGGCTACTTGCCCGAGGCCATGATGAACTTCCTGGCCCTGCTGGGTTGGTCCCTGGACGACAAGACGGAAATAATAGGTCGAGACCAGCTCATCGAACACTTCAGCCTGGAGCGTATAGGTGTAACAGGAGCCATCTTTAGTCAAGAGAAGCTGGCCTGGATGAACGGGACGTACCTTCGCCAGCTCAACCTCGATGAGTTTTCTGAGAAGGCTATCCCCTTTCTAGAAAAAGGCTTACCCGCCTCTATATCTCACCCCTTGCCCGAAGAGTACATAAAGCAGATACTGCCCTTAGTTCAAGAGCGGATAAAGACCCTGGGCGACTTGCCCCAGCTCACCGATTTCTTCTTCATCGATGAGCTTTCTTACGATGGTGAGCTGCTGATCCAGAAAGGTCTAACCAAGAAAAGCACCCTGGAGGCCTTAAGGGTATCCAAAGATCGCCTTGACAAGTTAGTGCCACGCATTGTCGTCCCGCCAGAGCCCCAAGATCTTGGTCTTATGGTTCAACTAGAAGCTTTCAACACCGAATCATTAGAAGGAGCCCTCAGGCCTCTGGCGGAAGAGCTGGGATTAAAGACTGGGCAGCTCTTCGGGACTCTGCGAGTGGCCGTAACGGGACGCACAACCGCCCCACCCCTCTTCCAGACCATGGCCGTGCTGGGGAGGGAGAGATGCCTCAAGCGAATACAGGCTGCCTTAGAGAAGCTGACGGCCTAGGGCTTTCGATCATCTGGCAGCTTTACTGCAGAGGAGAGAAGCTGGTGGGCACCAGCACCGTGCTCTCTATCTTCTCCCAGGGAAGCCCCTCCTTCTCCAGCGCCGCCCGTTTTTGCTTCCAGTCGGGGTCGTCGGCGAAATCCCGCCATGCCCTCTCCCGGTGGGCAGCATTCTCAAAGCCCACCATATAGATAAATTTACGGCCTTCGCCCCCCTCCGGCTCCCAGTAGCCCACCGTCTTGATGTTGCACTTATTGAAAAGGGGCATGACGGTCTCGGTAAAAAGACGCTGGAGCCTCTCCATCTTCCCTTCCCGTATGGTATAGACCCTGTATTCATATATCATGTCGGCACCCTCCCTTATACCGATGTTATCCTGACTGAGATTTAAAGCCCCTTAGGCTGATGAAGCACCCCTCTTTTTGGTCATGATACTCCAGGGGGGTAAGCTCAGACAAGTTTAAGGAGGGTAAGAATCAACCTGTAGTAGGGTGGGCTAAACCTTCCGGGGAAGGCTTAAGTTAAAACCACCGACGGAGCCAGTCCTTCTCAAAGAGGACTTTCGCTGCGTGCCAATGCCGTCCGGGCTTGTGCAGCTTGACAGTGGGCCTCGGCTCCGCATAGAAGTTTCCCCTTCCAAAGCCAGCCTTGCCGCTGCCAACCTCGACGAAGCATTCGCCATGACCGTTGAACGTCGCCGTCTTGCCCTTTCCCCTCAATGCAACTGCTATGTTCTGGGCCACCACTTCCGCCTGATGGTGAGCGAATACCCCCGCCTTGGGCAGAGGAAGCCCCACGCTAAGGGGTATGCCAGTAACGTCCCCGATGGCGTAAACGCCGGGGAACCGAGTCTCCATCGTGTGGCGATCTACGGCAATCCAGCCCGTTTCGCCCGTTAGCCCAGCCCTCTGGACGACCTGTGGGGCGACATGGGGCGGCACCCAGACCAGAAAGTCAAAGGAGGCGCTGGACCCATTAGCGAAGTGTAGGATGTGTGCCGAGGGGTCCACCTCGGTAACCTGGTGCTGGGGGAAGTAGTCTATGCCCCGTTCCTCCACCATTTGACGCACCCCCGCCGACATCTCGGGCCCCGCCACCCCCATAGGGCCAGCCTCAGGGGAATACACCGAAACCTTCACCTGTCCATGCAGCTTACGCTTTCTCAGATCATGATCCAGGAGCATTGCGGCCTCGTAAGGGGCCGCGGGACACTTAAAGGGGACACCAGTGATCAGAACCACAAGCTGACCTTGAGTCAGACCTTTGCGAGCGTCTCGGATGGCGGTGGCCCCCTCCAAGGAATAGAGGTTATAGCCCACCTCCGAGAGACCCGGTATCTTCTCAGGGGCCGATTGAGCCCCGAGGGATATGACAATATAGTCCGCCTCCCACTGGTGCCCGTCCACCCGCACCGAGCGTCGTTGAGGATCGATCTCCTCCACCTCCCCCCGAACCACCTCGATATCTTTCCTCTCCAGAAGGGCCAAGTCCTTGGTGATCTTCTCCGGCTCCCGGAGACCCACTTGGAGCCATAGAAGGGACGGCCAGAAGACGTGTTTCCCCGTATTATCCACCAGCACCACCCGATGTTCCTTGCCCAGCCGCTTACGCAGCTCGTTGGCTGTTACCAGCCCCCCCACACCGCCCCCCAATATCAAAGTAGTGCTTCCTGCCATTTCAACCCCCTAAAAAACGATCACTTTATCGGCCCAGCGTGTCCAGGAGGCCAGCTCATCCAGGGAGCTGCGCCGGGCACCTTGACTCAAATCCCTTTCCTGGAGCCCCCGAGCATCCAGGCAGGTGCCACAGGCACCCACTGTGCCACCGCGATGCGTTACAACTTTTATCATGCGCTCCAGGTTGTAATAGCCGTTGGGCGTCTGCTGGCCGGCGTTAGCGCAAAGGACTGAGTCCCCCATCAGAAAGACACGCATCTCCACTGACTCGTCCTTAATCAGGGCGCCGGCCAATCGCAGGCCATTATACGAACGCTCAGTCCCATATGGCGGGTCATTAAGGATGATGAGTGTTTTTTGGCGCTCCACCTTTGTCATTCATGCTCTCCTATCTAAAGGTATGTCTCTTAGCTCCCACGCTCCATGCGTGAGAGAGCCCCTGCCTGCTCCAGTCGCTCCAGAAGGACTTCACGCATCAGGCGACAGGCCGCCAGTATCTTCGGGTTAGAGAGGCGATAATATACCCGCCCCCCTTCACGACGGAACTCCACCACCCCTTTCTCTCGCATCAGTCCCAGATGTTGAGAGGTGTTGCTCTTGGGAATACCCAGAGCCTGTACCAGCTCCGATACGGTGAGCTCTCCGTCTCCCAGGGCCTCAACTATGCGTAGCCTCCAAGGGTTGGCGAAGGTCTTGCAGATGGCGGCCTGAAATTCGAAGAGGCGGTCCTGCTGATCTCTGTTTTTCAACGGTATTTGTTCAGGAGTTTAGGATATTCTAAACTATTATACCATTATCACTTTGGAACGTCAATAAGTACAGGGAGGAGGCTTACGAGCTAAGCAACCACGCTTTTGTTTTGGCCTAATGAAGAAAATCGAGGGAACATTGAAGGCATCGTTGATTAGATTCTATTGGCTGCTTGAGAATAGACAG
>JAZGDP010000156.1:0-5566 GCA_036477885.1 Dehalococcoidia bacterium | reverse complement strand
GGACCTTAAACAGAGTCATATTGACTTCAGGGGTTAAAAATACCCATTCCTCTCCCGAGGGTATCCAGTAGGGGGAATTGATGCGCACTATCTTGTTTTCCCTAGTGTTGAGGTAAATGCCGAACTTAGATACACCCATGTGTTTCCTCCCGAGAGAAGAGTCTATTCTACCGTCACCGATTTAGCCAGGTTCCTGGGTTGATCAACGTCGCAACCCCTACGTACTCCTATGTGATAGGCAAAGAGCTGAAGGGGGATGACGGTTAATATAGGCGAAAGGAGATTGGATACCTGAGGTATATATAAGACATGGTCCACCTTAGAGGATATGTCCCTATCGCCCTCAGTGGCCAGAGCGATAACCATGCCATCCCTGGCCTTCATTTCTTCTATGTTATTTAGCATCTTGGCATGGACGTCATCCTTTAAGGCAATTGCCACTATAGGCATAGTCTCGTCTATGAGGGCGATGGGGCCGTGCTTCATCTCGCCAGCGGGATAACCCTCGGCGTGTATATAGCTTATCTCCTTGAGTTTGAGGGCCCCTTCCAGGGCCACAGGATAGTTAATGCCTCGGCCTAAAAAGAGGAAGTTGTTGAATTTAAAGTATTGGTGGGCTAAGGATTCGTAATCGGCCCCTTTAGCCAGCACCTTACCCACGGAGTGGGGGAGCTGGGCCAAAGTCTGCACCATGTCCTCCTGGTCTTTCTGGCTTAGGACTCCCAACCTCACCCCTAAATAGGCAGCCAGCAAGTACAGGGCCAGCAGGGATGCTACGAAGGTTTTGGTGCTGGCCACCCCCATCTCTGCACCAGCCCTTACATAGAGGGCATACTCAGCCATCCGGGTGGCCTGACTCCCCTCCGCATTACATATAGTGATTTGACGCGCTCCTTTTCTTGCAGCTTCCTCCATGGCCCCCAGGGTATCCACCGTCTCCCCGGACTGTCCCACAGATATGACCAAGCAGCTGGGATCTATGACGGGGTCTCGGTAGCGAAATTCGGAGGCGTTTTCCACCTCCACGGGCAGCCTGGTCAACCGCTCGATGAGATATTTTCCTATTAGAGCAGCATGATAGCTAGTTCCCATCCCCACCAGAATAATTCTTTTGATCCGTCGTAGCTCTCCATCAGAGAAAGGAAAGTTCTCCAGCTCTATGCCGGGGAGATCGAAATCTACACGCCCCCGAAGGGTGTTCATTATGGCTTGGGGCTGTTCCGTAATCTCTTTCAGCATAAAGTGTTTATAGCCGCCCTTGGCTACGGTAACTGCCTCATAGGGCACAAACTTCGTCTCCTTTTGTATGGATGAATGGCGGAAATCATAATAACTGGCCTTGCTCTGGGTGAGCACAGCCATCTCTCCATTGGAGAGAAAGGTAACCCGCTGAGTATGAGGTAGCAGAGCGGGGAGGTCACTAGCCAAATACGCCTCATTGTCGCCGTGGCCCACGATGATGCCTCCGGCATTACCCGTCCTAAGAGCGACTATCTTATCGGGCTCTCGGGCGCAAAGCACAGCAATGGCATGGGCGCCTACTATTCGAGGTACGACCCTGATTACAGCCTCCTCCAGGTCCAGCCCCTGAGCAAGGGAGTCCTCAATGAGGTGGACGACTACCTCGGTATCCGTCTGAGAGTTAAAATTATGGCCCAGATCCATCAGCTCCCTTCTTAAGGAAAGGTAATTTTCTATAATGCCGTTATGGATCACCGCCACCTCGTTATGGCAATCCAAGTGAGGATGGGCATTGGCTAGAGTGGGCTTGCCATGAGTAGCCCATCGAGTGTGTCCCAATCCCACCATGCCCTCAGGAGAGTCCTGCGTTACAGATGGAAGGAGGGAGCTTAGCTTACCCACTGCTCTCCTTATGATGAGCTCTCCATGGGAATTCATGACAGCGATGCCGGCACTATCATAACCCCGGTATTCCAAACGTTGAAGGCCCCCAAGCAATATAGGGGCCGCTGGCCTATCCCCGATATAACCGATAATGCCACACACTTTTTAATTCTCAGCTACAGAGCATAGCTCATTTAGAGGGGCTTTTCTCCGCCATCGACCTTAAATAGGAGATCACCTCTTCAATAACCTCGTTGGGGGTGGAGGCCCCGGCAGTTATGCCCACTCGCTCCTTGTCTTTAATCCAAGAGGGCTGAATATCCACCGCACGCTCGATGTGATAGGTCTCTGTACCTAGATCATTACATATCTCCGCTAGATGGCGAGTGTTGGCACTGTTCTTACCCCCTATGGCTATCATCACATCCACCCTTTTGGCTAGGGCCAGCGCTGCCTCCTGTTGATTGGTGGTAGCATCACAGGTGGTATTAACCACCCGGATCTCCAGGGAGCGATCCAGCCAGGAGGAGATAATATTGTTCACGAATTTGCTGAAATGGCGGGGGGGCTGGGTGGTCTGAGACAGGATGCCGATGCGTCGAGGGGGTTTTTCCATGGCCAATACCGAGCTAACATCGGTAGTGGCCATCCCCTTATTTTTGGCCCATCCCAGGACGCCGCGAACCTCAGGATGCTTAGGATCGCCGAATATGATAACAAAGAAACCGGCCTCGGACAGCTTTTTGGCGGCGTTTTGGGCCGCTTTAACAATGGGACAAGTGGTATCTACAACCCTAAAATCTCTAGTGCGGAGCCCCTCCAAGACCTGGGGGCCCACTCCATGGGCGGTGATAGCCACCGTCTCTCCCTTAACCTCATCGAGATCGGCAATTACCTCTATACCCTGGCGAGCCATCTTCTCCACAACCTGAGGATTATGCACCACCGTACCTAGGCTCTCCACAAGGCCTCCCTCATAGGCAGCCCTGTTCATTGATTCCACAGCCCTGCGCACGCCAAAACAGAATCCCATATCCTCAGCCAGTAGAATCTCCATTATCTTCTCCTAACTAACCCTTAATTCCACTAAAGAGTTGGTATCCACTACAGGCTCTTTATAGATGCCCTGGTAACGCTTCGGTAAGAGAGAGGCGATCCTAGTCATGAGGAGGTCCGATAGGACTACTAAATCAGACCTGGTGAAAGCCCCGTTTAGCTGAGGAAGCATAAAGGGGGGGCCTATGTTAACCTCAATGGTTGGTTGTAAAAATATCTCTCTACGGGTTTGCAACCTATCAGTGCCGACAATACCCACAGGTAGCACAGGCACCCCCGATTTTATGGCGAGAAAAACGGTGCCAGGATAACCCCGCCGCATTTGCCCGTTACGGACCCTCTCTCCCTCAGGAAACATTCCCAAGGCAAGTCCTTTCTCTAATATGTAAAGGGCAGTACGAAAGGCCTTGAGGTCCCCCGCACCTCTCTTAATCGGGAAGGCCCCGAAGGCTCGTGCCATGGGTCCGGAGATAGAGTCATCAAAGACCTCTTGCTTGGCCATCCACACAATGCGGCGAGGGATGCTAGCGCAAAGTAAGGGGGGATCTATGTAGCTGGTGTGGTTAGATGCGATGACCAGGGGGCCCGGAGGCACTAATTCTTGGCCGGTTACTCGCCAGTTGCTCAAGGTCAAAAGAGCCGTCTTCATCAAACAGGTTATGCCAAAATAAAAAGGATTCATCTTCACCCTTCGATCATACGATAAAGGAAGTCAACCACCTCCTCTGAGGTGAGACCTTCTGTATTTACTATTCTAGCATCCTCGGCAGGACGGAGAGGAGCCACAGCACGCTCACTATCGATTTTATCTCGCCTTTTCAAATCCTTCAAGATGGCCTTATAATCCTCTCTATAGCCCTGATCCATGAGCTCCCTATGTCGGCGCCGGGCCCTCTCCTCAGCAGAGGCTATTAAATAAAACTTAAGGTCCGCATCGGGCAGAACAACGGTGCCTATATCTCGTCCCACCATTACCACCTCGCCTTCCTGGGCCATTCCTCTCTGTTGAAGTACCAGGGTTTCGCGCACCTCCTCTATCTTGGCCACCAGGGATACCCATTTTTCCACATCCGGATGGCGAATATCCTCCGTAACGTCCTGTCCATCGACAACAACGGCCTGTTGTCCCCCCGGCGCCCCTTCTTTGGACTTAATTCCTATTTTGACCTGTTTGGCCAGCCGAATTAGAGCCCTTTCGTCATCCCAATTGAGCTCCTGCTCCATGGCCAGCAGGGTTAAGGCTCTATACATGGCCCCTGTGTCAATGAATAAATAACCCAGTCGTTCGGCTAGAAGCCTTCCTACAGTGGTCTTGCCCACTGCGCCGGGACCATCTATAGAGATAACCGAAGGTCTGGTCACGGCTCCTTTCTTGCTTAGTGAGGGCTATCCAGTAAAATCAGCCCATTCAATAAATCTGACCTTTACAAATGGAGACACACGCTCCGCCAGCCAATTATATCTTAGGGAAAATGGCAAATCAAATAGCTAATTAAGCGTTTTTAGTGCTTTCTCCAAAGCCATGCTCCTACTCCCAAACCTGTGGTAGCTATCGTAACCGCTCCACCGAGCGCTATACCCAGCAGCACCGGTGCCCGGGTGATGGCTCTTCTCCCCTCCCTTGTGGTCAGGGCTGTCTCACCAGAGGCAGGAGAGGATAGATCAGCATCCTCCAAAGTTCCCTTAGGTGTTGATTTTTCTATTGGTTTAGGGGATTCAGAGGCGTCCTCGGCCACGAGGGAGGATGTAGATGTAGGGGTGGATATAGATAGAGATGTGGCTGTAGGGGTTGGGGCTTGAATGGGGCTAGCCGTCGGGGTCGATGTAGGCAGAGGAGTGGCGGTAGGAGTGGGTGTAGGAGTGAACGGAGGGCTCGGATCGAATCGAGATATCAGTCTGCCAGTGGTATCATAAAGAGCGCCTGGGTCTCCTTCATTGTTCCAGATGTATCTACCTGTCCAGAGAAATTTTCTGGGAGGGTCCTCTTGAGCGTTGGGCCCGCTGGTTATTTCCACCTTCTGGGACGGCTCTAAGGTAAATTCAGGGAATGTGAATTCCTGGCCACCCACCTCGCTTACTAACCTCCATCCAGTGAGTTTAACTGGATTCCCGCTCCGATTTGCGATGACCACGACTTCCTCCACAAGGTCGATGTTCTCTATTAGGATATAGTCTAATGGAACAGGAGTGGTGGTAGGAGTTGGGGAGGGCGTGGCCGTGGGTGCTGGTGCTGGCGTAGCTGCAGGAGTAGCAGTCGGCGTTGGCATGGGCTGAGGGATAGCGGTTGGGGTTGGGGTGGGCATTGCTGTAGCAGTTGGAGTAGGGGTAGGGGCTGGGGGGCCTACAAAACTGGCGTCATCAAAGTAAGCCGTAACTGGTTGATCAATTTGGGGTAGGGGCACCACTACGAGTTTTACTTTGACGCCATAGGCGCTGCTGGGAGCAAGGACAGAGGCTATGGCTAAAGAGCGATAGTCGGGGTCCTCATTCCTCAATATATTAGATGTGTCGGAGCCTATCTCAAGGCCGGTACCATCACTGTTTGGGTGCCAAGTAATCTGAAGAAAAAGGGACTCTATGTTAGGCTCGTCCTTCAGTGCCCACGCACTTAAAGAGTAAGTCGCTCCGGGAGATACGCCAATTGCCTGATAGATCGATTCACTAA
>JAZGDP010000155.1:0-9831 GCA_036477885.1 Dehalococcoidia bacterium | reverse complement strand
CTGGCCGGGGGTTGTCAAACAGCCAGGAGGTTATGGGGAAATCGTTGCCGCTGAAACTATTCTTCTCATAGGAACCGCTGAACCGGCGCTGGGCCCCTGCCAGTCCCAGGGGCCCTTTAATCAGGTCGGTCGTCCTCCACAGGACCAGTCCCGCAATGGATATACCGGCGAACTTTAAGAAGGTGCGTCGGCTGGACGAGAAATCCGCCGAGGGCAGTCCTATCCTTCTTCGGGCCAGGAAGTGCCACAGGAGGAGGGGGAGCAGGCTGGAGCCGATAATAATGTGCCAGGTGATGAGGCTGAAACCCAGGAAGCGGGGCAGCTCGATGGTAGTCCACAGTATGCCCGTGATGAGGGTGGTCAGAAGCAGAGTTAGCAGCAATAAAAAGGCTATGCGAGGGATAGTTATTTTTCTATAGCGATAAAAAGCCAGGAAGATGTTCTGGCCCTTCCATATGAGCAGTGCTAGAATAGCCAGGCCCCCTATGCCGTGCAAGTCGATGAAGAAGGGTTTCGAGCCCGCCACCAACCCGAAGACCCCGCTGGCGATCTGGAAGAAGACCAGAAATAATAAAATTAGGTTTGCCCATTTGTGTTTCACATGATAATTTTAACCCTTTTGGGCCTTTGGATACAAAGCGGACAACCTTGACCTTAGCGCTCGCAAGCGTCTGGTTACACTTGCATTGGCCCTAGGCGATACCTAAAATATAAAGCGCGGGCAATAAATCTCAAAGGAGGAACACACATGCCTTCACCTGATATCCTCGAGCGGCTTAGTGCGGGGGAGGTTTTGATTCTTGACGGAGGCACCGGGTCAGAGCTACAGAGGCGTGGGGTCAACGTAGACAAAGGTTCCACTACCGGAGTTCTCGGTGTATGGTCGGCTAGTGCCAACCTGGACGCCCCAAGAGTGGTGCGGGAAATTCACGAGGACTACCTTAAGGCTGGTGCAGACATAGTGACTAGCAACAACTTCTATACGAGTAAAGAAATGTTGGCGATGATAGGGGAGGAGGGGCGATGGGAGGAGTACACCCGACGGGGTGGCGAGCTGGCCATTCAGGCCCGGAACGCCGCTAAACCTGAAGCGTATGTAGCCGGCGGATTCGCCCCGCCCTACTCCGGGGACCTTCGTGAGGTGTTTGGGAACCAGTCCAGGGTACTTGCCCAGGTAGGGGTGGACTTCATGATGCCGGAGTACATGGGAGGGGACTCACTGATCGAGAGCCCTCTGGCAGATTGTGTTGCAGCCGTCGACGCCTGCCAAAACACGGGGCTGCCTGTATTCATTGGCATATGCAAGGTGCAGGAAAATGGGAGAATGTTTAATGGCGAATCCTTTTCCGACCTCGCAGCGGCCCTTAAGGGACACAGGGTCGACGGCATCTTCCTCATGTGCAGCTATCCCAAAGCGATCTCGGCCTGCCTGCCCAAGCTCCGCGAAGCATTCGACGGAACCATCGGCGCCTACGCCCACCTCGGTTATGACTCGAATCCAAAGTTCGGCACCTCGCTTGACGAGCCGTTCTTCACAATCGATTGGGAGGGATACACCCCCGAGCGGTACGCCCAATGCGCGCTAGAGTGGAAGGAGATGGGCGCCCAGGTCATAGGTGGATGCTGTGGCACCGGCCCCGAGCATATAGCGGCGGTTCGGTCGGTGCTAAAGGTTTAAGTCTGACCTGTCCATTGGGGTCGGGAGCGATTCAAAAAGCCACGAATGATGTGGTTTAAAGGTCTTGCCTATATTTGGTCCTTCCCGCTTCGAAGAGGTCGGCGCCGTAGATGTCGTTGACCACGATGACGGGGAATTCCTTCACCTCCAGACGCCTTATGGCCTCGGTGCCCAGGTCCTCGTAGGCGATGACCTCTGCCTTCAGTATCTGTTTAGAGAGGAGGGCTCCGGCGCCGCCGATGGCGCCGAAATAGACGGCCTTGTGCTTCTTCATGGCCTCCCTGACGGCAGGGCTGCGACCCCCTTTGCCGATAGTCCCTTTGACTCCAAGCTCCAGGAGCCTGGGGGTGAAGCCGTCCATGCGCATGGCGGTGGTCGGCCCCGCCGACCCGATGACCTGGCCCGGCTTGGCTGGGGTGGGGCCCACGTAGTAGATAATCTGTCCCTGGAGGTCTAAGGGCAGCTTCTCTCCCCTGTCCAGGGCCTCGGCCATGCGTTTATGTGCGGCATCTCTAGCGGTGTAGATGACACCGGTGATGGTTACCTGATCCCCGGCCCGCAATTTCTCTAATACTTCATCGGTAAGGGGTGGATGTATGTCCAAGTGTATATAGACCTCCGTGGCTTCTCATCGAACCCCTGGTGGGTAGTAGGCCTGGTATCTAAAGAGAGAGTCCCTGGCGAAGCCCTGCCGCCTTGGGTTTAGCTGCTGGGAACGTTATTTATGATTTTGATGGCTTCTGCTTCTGGAAAGGCCTTCAAGGTGGTAGTGCGAACATTGCCCTGAGCGCCAAGGGCTAGGGTAAAGGTAGCGGCGACTTCGTCGTTGGGGAATTCGGTTATGACCACCAGGTCATATTGACCCATGGTTAGATAGAGGCTATGCCACTTTCCGCCGGCAGCCTCTATAGCCTTGCGAGCGTTAGCAATCCGCTGGGGACCACCCTTGACATTTCGGATTCCCTGGTCGGTCCAGTTGATTAGACTTATATAGTGGGACATATTACACCTCCTATTTAATATCGACCTCCCTTTTTGTACTGTGAGAAGGACACGGCCTTGCCAGGGGCGGCCTTATTATAACACCACCTCTTTAAGCCGGGCGCTGTGGCACTGGAGGTTGACCCCCACAGGTAGGGCGGTGATGTGAGCGGGATAGGTCTCCACATGGACCGCCAGGGCGGTGGTCCTTCCTCCCCACGCCTGGGGCCCGATTCCGGTGGCATTAACCCTCTCCAGCAGCTCGCGTTCCAGCTCGGCCACCTCCGGGTCTGAGTGAGAATCGTCCACCGGCCTCAAGATGGCCTTCTTGGCCAGATACATTGCGTGCTCTGCTGTCCCCCCTATCCCCACCCCCACGATGAGGGGAGGGCAGGGGTTGCCCCCCGCCTCTACGATGGTGTTCACCACGAAATCTATGACTCCAGGTCGCCCCTCGGTGGGTTTGAGGATGGCCATGCGGCTCATGTTCTCGCAGCCCCCTCCCTTGGGCAGTACCCTAATCCTCAGGCTATCCCCAGGCACGATCTCGGTGTGGACTACGGGGGGAGTGTTGTCCTTGGTGTTCAACCGCTTGGAGAAGGGATGGTTGACGATGGAGCCTCGGAGAAAGCCGCCGGTGTAGCCCTGCCTCACCCCCTCCTCCAGCGCTTTATGGAGGTCTCCCACTATGTGAACATCCTGGCCGATATCCAGGAAGATAACAGTGGTGCCGCAGTCTTGACACAGAGGCATCTGCTCTTTATTGGCTATCTCGGCATTTTTTATGATGACATCCAGCACCTGTTTGGCCGAGGGGGACTCCTCTTCCTCTCGGGCTCGGTGCAAGGCTTGGAGAACGTCATCGGGCAGATAGTAGTTGGCTTCCTTGCACAAGTGTGCCACCGTCTCTGTTATCTCTTCTGCTCGGATCTCCTTCATCTTTTCAAATCCTTCTAGTACTTAGTTCCGCAGAACTCTTTGCAAATGGGCAGCCCCCTTGGTTAGCCAACGCAGCGTTTCTATTCCCTCCCGGCCGGGGTGAGAGGGTGGGAATGACCCGATGTTTCTGCAACAAAGCACTAGCTCAGCTTCATTATCTCGACCAGCTCTTTTACGGCAGCCGCCGACCTCTTCAGCATAGCCTCTTCTTCAGGTGTTAGCTTTATCTCTATGATCTGCTCTACACCCTCCTTGCCCAATTTCACCGGAACGCCAACGAAGAGGTTATGGATGCCGTATTCGCCCTCTAAATAGGCGGCGCCGGGCAATATGCGCTTTTTATCCAGTAGAATAGCTTCCACCATTTGGCTCACAGCCGCCGAGGGGGCATAATAGGCGCTTCCCTCCTTTAACAGGCGTACTATCTCCACCCCACCGTTCCTGGTGCGCTCCACTATCCTGTTGATGGCCTCCTCCGATAAAAGCTCGGTGATGGGGATACCCCCAACGGTAGTATAACGCACCAGAGGCACCATGGTATCGCCGTGGCCGCCTAGGACATAGGCGGAAACGTCCTCCACCGATAGCTGGAGTTCCTGAGCTAGAAAGGTTCGGAACCTGGCCGTATCCAGCACCCCCGCCATACCCACCACTCGATTCTTGGGGAACTTGCTAACATGCAGGACTAGCTGGGCCATGGCGTCCAGGGGATTGCTGACCACGATGATGATGCAATCGGGGGAGTATCTTACCACGTTCTCGGTGACGCTGCGGGCGATCTTCATGTTTGTGAGGAGAAGGTCGTCCCGGCTCATCCCCGGCTTTCTAGCTACCCCAGCGGTGATAACCACGATGTCTGAATCGGAGGTGTCCTCGTAGCTGTTGGTTCCCATTATGGAGGCATCACAGCCCAGGATGGGACCCGCTTCCAGAAGGTCCAGGCCTTTGCCTTGGGGCATGTCTTCGATGATGTCTACTATGACCACGTCGGCGTAGCCCTTCTCCACGATACGCTGAGCACAGGAGGCCCCAACATTGCCTGCCCCCACTATCGTTACCTTTTGTCTCATGGTTATGCGCTATTTTTCAGCTTTTCAACTATGGCGTCGGCCATCTGGGAGGTGCCCACGGCGGTGGGATCGTCCCTGGTGGGTTTGAAGTCGTATGTTACCGACTTTCCCTCTTTGATTACGGCGGCTACGGCTTTCTCCAGTCGGTCGGCGGCCTCCCATTCGTTCAGATGGCGCAGCATGAGCAACCCAGAGAGGATCATGGCAGTGGGGTTGACCCTGTTCTGACCGGTGTATTTGGGGGCGCTGCCGTGGGTAGGCTCGAAAACCGCTAATTCATCCCCCATGTTGGCCCCTGGCGCCATCCCCAGCCCTCCCATAAGACCGGCACCTAGGTCGGAGAGGATATCGCCGTATAGATTGGGCAAGACCAACACATCCCACTCCTCGGGCCTGTTGACCAATTGCATGGTAGTGTTGTCCACGATGCGGTCTTCGAAGGCCAGGTCCTTGTTTTCCTCGGCCACCTCTCGGGCTACCCTCAGGAAGAGGCCATCGGAGTATTTCTGGATATTGGCCTTGTGAATGGCGATCACTTTTTTCCTGCCGTATTTACGGGCATAATCGAAGGCGAACTGGACTATGCGGCGGCTGCGGAATTCCGATATGGGCTTTATGCTGATGCCGGAATCCTGGCGTATGCTCTCGCCGGTGAGCTCCTCTATTTGTTGGATGATTTTCTTTGTCTCGGGTTTGCCCATCTCGAATTCTATGCCGGCGTAGAGGTCTTCGTGGTTCTCCCGGACGAAGATGATATCGATGCCCTGGTAGCGGCCCCGTGCACCGGGATAGCTTTTGCAAGGGCGAACACAGGCGTAGAGGTCCAGCATCTTGCGCAGGGCTACGTTGACACTGCGAAAGCCCGTCCCCACGGGTGTGGTGATGGGGCCCTTAATGGCTATTTTATTTCTTCGTATAGATTCTAGGACAGCCTCGGGAAGTGGAGTCCCGACCTCTTTCATTACGTCAATCCCTGCCTGTTGGACATCCCAATTAAACTCGGCCCCCGTGGCCTCCAGCACTCGTCGAGTAGCCTCGGCTATTTCGGGGCCGGTGCCGTCCCCGGGAATAAAGGTTACGGTATGCGCCATGATCACCTCCTAGATTTAGTGTAGGGGAATATGCCCTGGTGCTTTCATCTAACCAATTATAGCCAAAATATCTCCCTTAGCAACTTTGGTGCCTGGAGATACATTGAGGGATTTTACCGCCCCGTCCACCGGGGAAGGAAGGGAGTTTTCCATCTTCATGGTCTCAAGGATGACCACCACATCCCCTGCCTTTACCTGCTGGCCTACCTCTACTTCATAGCGAAGGACGATGCCGGGCAGAGGGGCTACTAGGGCTGTTTCCCCCTCGGTTACCGCCGGAGTGGCGGTGGCAGGGGCTGCTTTCTGGGGTGCCGGCGAAGCTGCGGGCGCTTTAATCGACTGATGCGCCAGGGCAGCTGTAGCGCCACCCGAAACTGGCCCCTTAGCATCTGCCGGCTCCACCTCCACCTTGAAATATTCGTCGCCTACATACACGTTGAAGGAGCGAGCCTTGAGGCCCTTGAGCCTGGCCTCTCGCACCTCCTTTAGAAGTCCCTTCTTGGCCTTTTCAATAATCTCGTCCTCCTTTGCTACGTCCTCTAAAGTCTTGGGTTTTACTTCCGGCGGTGGCTCCTCCAGGCCGTATTTCCATCGGAGAAAGCGCATGCCTGAAACGGGGAAAAGGGTGTATATCAGGACATCGCCAATATCCCTGGCTATATCCTTTGTGGCCTCTTTAGCCTTATCCAGCTCTGGCTCTAGAAGGTCGGCGGCGCGACAGGTGATGGGTTTTTGACCCCTTTCATAGTTCTTCAGGGCCAGCTTGATTAACCGAGGTTCTATGGGCACCGGTGGGCGGCCGTAGAGGCCAAAAATATAGTCTTTTACTTGGCTGGTGATCATCTTGTAGCGGCCGAAGATGACGTTCTGCACAGCTTGAGACCCCACTATCTGGCTGGTGGGAGTAACCAGAGGTGGGGACCCCAGGTCCCTCCGCACTATCTCCAGCTCCTCGTAGACCTCCTCCAACCTATCCAGGGCGTCGGCCTCTCTGAGTTGGCTCACCAAATTTGTGGTCATGCCTCCGGGTATCTGGTGGCTTAAGACCTGGGTATCTATGACGGACATCCGAGTGCTGTCCAGGAAATCCCTGTACTTGGGAGCGATGGACTCGATATAGTCGCCCAGCTTGAATAACAGGTTTATGTCCAACTGAGGGTCTCTTGGGGTTTGTTGCAGCGCTGCCACCAGTGATTCCACCGCCGGATGGGAGGAGCGTAGAGCAAAGGGGGCTAAGGCAGTATCGATAGCGTCTATGCCCGCCTCGATGGCCTTCAAGCAGCTCATAGAGGCCATGCCGCTGGTGTGGTGGGTGTGCAGTTGGACGGGTATCTTGAGCTTCGCCTTGAGGTTCGTTACCAGCTCATAGGCATCGTAGGGGGCCAGCAGGCCGGCCATATCCTTGATACACAGACTATCGGCCCCCATCTTCTCCAGCGTTGTGGCCTTCTTCATGAAGTAATCCAGGTTATATACCGGCCCTCCAAGATGGGCTTCGGTGATGGAGTAACAGATGGTGGCCTGGATATGTTTGCCGCATTCCTTGATGGCGGCAAAGGAGGCCTCCATGTTGCGCTCATCGTTGACCGCATCGAAGACCCGGAACACATCTATGCCGCATTCGGCGGCGTGGTGGACGAAGGCCCTAACCACGTCGTCGGGGTAGTTGCGGTATCCCACCAGGTTCTGTCCCCTGAGGAGCATCTGGAGGGGAGTGTGGGGCATTAGACGCTTGAGCACCCTCACCCTCTCCCAGGGGTCCTCATTGAGAAAGCGGGTAGCTACATCAAAGGTGGCCCCACCCCACACCTCTACGGAGTGGAACCGGGCCTTGTCCATCTCCTCGGCTATGGGTATCACATCTTCGGTGCGCATACGGGTGGCGAGGGTAGATTGGTGGCCGTCGCGAAGGGTTACGTCGGTGATCTTTACCGGATTGCTATTTTCCCTGGGGCTCCTTCGTCGCTCCTTTTTCATCTCAGTTGCCATGGCTTTCTGCCCATGTCCCATCTCCTGAGGTCCCTTCGCCGCCATGGGAGGTTTCTCGCCTCCATGGCTGCCTTACGGCCTTCTATTAGCCAGCGACAGAAGGCCTTTGGGACTGCGCTCAACCCTTGAGCTTCCTCTTCTATGTAGGCGACGACAGCAGCTATGGCCGCTGTCTTTAATACGTCAGGGCTGTGCGGAGTGGTATCCCTTTCCATTGGGTTGATCTTCGACGAATGCGCTTCACAAGGGTATGTTGCCGTGCTTCTTGGGTGGATTGGGGTCTCGTTTGCTTTGGAGCATCTCCAGGGCTCGGATAAGCTTGGGCCGGGTCTCCATGGGGTCTATAACGTCGTCCACATAGCCCCTGGAGGCGGCTACATAGGGATTGTTAAAGCGCTCCTGATACTCTTCAACCAACCGTTTCCTGGTCTCCCCGGGGTTAGACGACCGTTTAATCTCGTCCCTGGCGATGATATTGACCGCCCCATCGGCGCCCATCACCGCTATCTCTGCGGTGGGCCAGGCGTAGTTTATGTCCCCGGCCAGGTGTTTGCTGCTCATCACAATGTAGGCCCCTCCGTAGGCCTTGCGAGTGATGACGCTTATTTTGGGTACCGTGGCCTCGGAGTAGGCATAGATTAGCTTAGCGCCGTGCTTGATGATGCCTCCATGCTCCTGAGCGGTGCCCGGCATGAATCCCGGCACATCTACGAAGGTGACCAGGGGGATATTGAAGGCATCGCAGAAACGCACGAACCTTGCTGCTTTTATGGAAGAATCTATATCCAGTACCCCTGCCAGATAGGAGGGCTGCTGGGCCACTATTCCCACCGAGCGTCCGTTAAGTCGGGCAAAGCCGACGATGATGTTAGGAGCGTACAGCTCATGTACTTCCATGAAATCCCCGTTGTCCACCACCCGGGTGATTATCTCCTTCATATCGTAGGGCTTAGAGGCATCCTCGGGCACAATGTAGCGTAGCTCCTCCTCTAGGCGTTGGGGGTCGTCGGTAGACTCCACTGAAGAGGGGTCCTCCATATTGTTTTGGGGGATGAAGCTCAGGAGACGGCGCACCTCTCCCAGGCATTCCTCCTCGCTATCGTGGGCGAAGTGGGCCACCCCGCTCTTGGAGGCGTTGCTGAGGGCCCCACCCAGCTCCTCGTGGGTTACGTCCTCCCCAGTGACCGCTCTCACCACATCAGGGCCGGTGATGTACATCTGGCCGATGCCCTTCACCATGAATATGAAATCGGTGAGGGCAGGGGAGTAGACCGCTCCCCCTGCCGCTGGACCCAGGATGACCGATATCTGGGGTATCACCCCCGAGGCCTTGGTGTTGCGCAGGAAGATGTCTCCATAGGCACCCAGGCTCAGTACCCCCTCTTGAATTCGTGCACCACCCGAGTCGTTGATGCCTATGAGGGGGGCTCCCATCTTCATGGCCATATCCATTATCTTACAGATCTTCTGCCCCACCGCCTCGGAGAGGGAGCCACCGAAAACGGTGAAGTCCTGGGCGAATACATAGACCAGGCGCCCGTATATGTGTCCGTACCCTGTTACTACAGCGTCCCCGGGCAGCTTTTTGTCGGCCAGTCCGAACTCATCGGTGCGATGGGTGACCAGGGAGTCCAGCTCCTCGAAGGAGCCAGGATCCAGAAGCAAATCCATCCTCTCTCGGGCGGTGAGCTTACCCTTCTCATGCTGCTTCTCTATGCTCTTGGCCCCGCCCCCCAGCTTGCCCTTCTGCTTGACATCGTTGAGAGCCGAGAGTTTCTTGTCTATGGCTGAGAGTTTCTTCTCTGTAGTGGACATTAACGCCACCTAAATGGGTAAATTGCGATTTCTCGCACGGGAATATGCTATCAGATTACCGCCCTTATAGCAAGGTATGCACATGGGAAAGCAATCGTGTTAAAATTAACTAGACTAGGTCAAAAGGTTATAGAGTAAGCGGTGTTTAAAGAAGCTGTTGCCCAACCTCAGGATTTAGGGGTTACCCACTGCGGCGATAAGGCCTTTCTCTGGGGCGAGAGGACCTACGTCATGGACATAGTCAACGTTACCCCCGATTCCTTCTCCG
>JAZGDP010000154.1:0-3674 GCA_036477885.1 Dehalococcoidia bacterium | reverse complement strand
GGGCAAGGACCTTCCTGAAGAGGTGTTTTCGGCCTGCGACGAAGTCTGGCCTTCGATAAAGGCCATCGCTCCCGATTACTTTCGAGAGTAACCCTTCTCATCCTTAAATTGACAGAGGTGTAGAAGCTTTTTATAATCACTAAACGATCCCCATTGGGCAGGTTTTGTAGTTAGCCCCAGAACAGAAAAAGCTTTAAGGGAGGCAGAGCGTAGTCTTTCGGTATCAGGGCGGCCAGTCCCCGGCACGGGGAGCCAAGGAGGTGTCATCGTGTGGCGAGCACTGGTAGGTTTGGTTATTCTGGCTCTGGTCGTCGCAAGTTGCGGCGGAGAGCCAAAGACCGGCGTGTCTCCGGAGGAGGCTCTCCGGGAAATAGCTGAGACATCCCAACTGTTCGCCAATGAGGGAAAGTGGGCAACCTTCTATGGAGGCACCCTCAGCCCGCGTTACAGGGAAGTGTGCGACTACGATACATTCGTCGCCAACACCCTTCTGAACGAGGTGTTGCTTCGTAAGGCCATTGGCCTTGAGGCTGAGGCGCCCTTGGAATGGGTCGTCGTCGATGTGGCCGTAGATGGACGAGAAGGGCGAGTGTGGAGAGGTCTTGTCCTCAACGGAGAAGTGGCTAAGCGAGACACGCCGGACAGATGGGTGCTCTTGGATAAGGAGTGGTGGCTGGAGCCCGAAGGATGGGAACAGGGCTGCTGAAGGCTTGATGTTAGCGCGTTCAACCCTGTAACCAGCAGGGCTTAAGCTCTACATCCACCACTGACTAGGGCTATCGGCATCAAGGCCCCTGAATAATAAAGTTTATTAGGGAGGCAAATCGTGGAACTCAAAGATTTTATCGCTCAAATCTTGGACAGCAACTGGGACATGGTGCAAAAGGCCGTCGAAGGTCTAACTTCGGAGGAGCTCTCCAAACGGCCTACAGACCAGTGTAATTCTATTGGCTGGCTGATGTGGCACACCGCTCGTGCTGAAGATATCTTGATCAATGGAAGTATGCAACAGAAACCCCAGGTCTGGATTCAGGAGGGATGGTACAAGAAGTTTAACATGGAACCCGATCCCGAGGACGAGGGCTACCAACACACCCCCGACCAGCTGGCAGCCTTTAAGGTGCCTGATTTAGAGACCCTAAAGGGTTACTGGACTGCTGTACGTAATAATACCAAGGCATACCTCAATTCTCTGAGGCCTGCCGATCTGGAAAGGCGAATCCCTGCTATGACAGGCGATGGCACCTCATCCGTGGGGGACTATCTAGCCTTCGTTCTCGATGAAGTCCTGGTCCACGGAGGCCAGATAGCCTATTTGAGGGGGATGCACCGGGGCATGGGCTGGTGGGCGTAAAGGGTTGTGTTAATCAAAGAGGGGAATATACATGAAAATTCTTAAGGGGGAGATAGATTATGGAGTTCAACGAGTTTATCTCTCAGCTCCTGGACATGAACTGGGATATGGTGTAAAAGGCCCTAGATGGGCTAACCCCCGAGGAGCTATCGAGGCGTCCTACCGACCAATCTAACTCCATAGGCTGGCTCATGTGGCATACCGCTCGCGATGAAGATTATTTGATCAGCATGGCGCAGCAGCAGCCTCAACTCTGGGTTCGGGAGGGATGGCACAAGAAGTTTGGCCTGGAGCCCAGCCCCATAGAGCTGGATTTCAAGGATATCGGCGTAGGACATACCGCCCAGGAGGCGGCAGCCTTTAAGGTTCCCGATGCGGATATCCTCATAGGCTACTATCTAGCCGTAAGAGGGGCCACTAAAGAGTATCTTAAGTCCATCAAGACCACCGACCTAGATAAGCAAATGCGCGACCCGTGGGGCGAGGGCACCACGCCCCTGGCAACCTATCTCTTTTGCATCGTAGATGAAGCCCTGGCCCATGGCGGTCAGATAGCCAATCTCAGGGGAATGTACCGGGGCATGGGCTGGTTTGAATAAACATTTGAAGCTGGCTCTCTTAGTCTAAATGCCCAATGATCTCCCGGGTGAACTCCGTTGTGGACACCGAGCCGCCCAAATCTCTAGTGAGAACCTTGCCCTCTCGGATCACCGCCGTGAGGGCCTTCTCTATCCTGCGAGCAGCCGCCTCCTCCCCCAACTGGTCTAACATTAGCACGGCAGACAAAATCAGCCCCATAGGGTTGGCGATGTTTTTCCCCGCCCCCTGGGGCCAGCTACCATGAACTGCTTCGAAGACGACACATTCATCACCTATGTTTGCCCCTGGGACAACCCCTATGCCCCCCACCAAACCGGCACACAGATCGGAGATGATGTCGCCGTATAGATTCTCCATCAGCAACATATCGAACTGCTGAGGGCGAGTAACTAAAAGGGCACAGGCATTATCCACTATCAGCTCTGTGTATTCTATCTCAGGGTAACGGGATGCCACCTCTTCACAACACTCCAGGAATAGGCCGTCGGAGAGTTTCATGATGTTGGCCTTATGAAAGACGCTTATCTTCTTGCGTCCATGTCTTTGGGCATACTGGAAGGCGAACTGGGCTATTCGTAAAGAGGCCTCGCGGGTTATGATCTTCAGGCTTTCGATCACCCCAGGGACTACTTCATGCTCTTTTCCTGCGTAAAGATCCTCGGTGTTTTCTCTTATTACCACCAAGTCCACATCGTCGTATAAGGACTTCAAGCCAGGGATGCTCTTCACGGGCCGCACACAAGCGAATAGCCCTAAATCCTTGCGCAATTTCACGTTTATGCTGGGATACCCTTCCCCTAACGGGGTAGTTATGGGGCCCTTTAAGGCAACCCTGTTCTTCCTGATGGAGGTTAGTGCGGCCTGAGGCAAGAGGGTTCCTAGCTCTCTCATAGCGGCTGCTCCCACTAGAGTTTTCTCCCAGTGGATATCGACTCCCGCCGCCCCAATGACCTCCACTGCGGCCCCGGTTACCTCAGGGCCTATTCCGTCTCCCTCGATCAATGTAATGGTATGCGGCCCTCCCATCTATCTCCCTCTTAGGTGAATCGAGTGCCAGGAAGCCCTTCTTGCACTAGGTACAAGAAGACCTCCTCAACTCCGTGTAGCCGTGGGTCTAGAGACATTATACCCTATCAACTTCCTGGTTTTTCCCCGCCATTGGCAATGGACAAACCAGGCCATCTCAATACCTGCCTCCCAGCTATATCCCTTCTTACCCATTTGTTGTAAAAGCCTCTAACTCCCCTTATAATTGATGTCGCTTCAAAGTACACCACATAAAGGGTGACAAGGCCTCTTATGGAGTCGAAGGATAGGATATAGATAATAGTCGAGCAGCGGGTCAGAGGCACAGGCCTGTTGTTTTCATCTACCGTATTTGCTACCCTCTAGCGTAGCGTCTCCTCGCCAATTTCCTAAGGATAGATTAGGGTACAATAGAGACGATTTGGTGGGAGTGGATAAAAAGGGGGGAGGAGGAGGAGGATTACCGGTAACTTCGCGAAAGACCATCGTCGTGGTGTAGGGAAGGAGGATCTAATGGGCCCCAAACTTGTAGGCTTGGTAGACCCGCCCGGCGATGCCCGGGCCATTGTCGAGGGCATCCAGAGACTAGAGCGGTTGGGTATTCCAGCAGTCTGGCTCACCACCGCCGCACAAGGCTACGACGCTTTAACCATTTTTTCTGCAGCCGCGGTACGTACTGAAAACATTAAGCTGG
>JAZGDP010000153.1:0-4036 GCA_036477885.1 Dehalococcoidia bacterium | reverse complement strand
GATACTCTCTGGCTAGCTTCTCCCCCCATGCCCCCAGCCTCTTTCTACCCTGGGGTGAAAACCTTTGCCCCTCACTTCTCAAGGTTTAGCCTCTCCACAGCATGACGACGTCATAACTTCTCTGGCTATCGATAAACCCTATGGGCATATCACCCTTGCTGGATATTTTGCCCCCGCTGCCCACTCCTACGGTGGGTTTAAAGAAATGCATGGAGCTGATATGTTTGTAGTTGAATCTTATCAATCCATCGGAGAAAAGGACCAGCTGGAAGCTAGCCTGATGGTCCAGGTATTTAGCTCTAGAGGTGTTCCAATCGAAGATAACCCTATCTGGATCGGCCCATACCTCCATCATGACGTGGGTGGGTGCAATAGTAACTAGATCATCCCAGAAGGGGGCTATAAGAAGGCCTGCTTCCAGGCCCCGATATTTAAAGGATAGATGGCCTGCTGGCCCGCTGAAGTTGATGAAGCCGTCGGTGCAAACATAGCATCGAGTATATTCTTGGCCTAAGAAAGGAAAAGGCCATGGGAGGGCCAATTCCTCCAGCCGGTTTTCCCCTTGAGTCACCACCCTGGCGACACTGGGAAAGGTCAAGATTTCGGGCTGGTAGGTGGTGGGTAGGAATAGCACCACGCCCTTGGTGGATATCCTGGCTTCATACATGTTATCCTCTCCTTCCTGTCGAAAAGTTTGATGGTTAGAAAGATTACCCCTGTATTTTCTGTGATTAGCCCTCTGTCCTGGATAGTCTTCGAATGTGGTTACCCTCAAGAAACTCTCGGACGGGGGCGAAGGACTTGCGATGAATTTGGGATGGCCCCAGCCGAGATAAATTGTCGAGGTGCTCTGGGGTAGCGTAGCCCTTGTGTTGAGCAAAGCCGTAGCCGGGGTATACTTGGTGCCATTCACCCATGATCCTGTCCCTGGTTACCTTGGCTATTATGGAGGCTGAGGCTATGGAGAGGCATGTGGCATCGCCATGGACTATCCCTCTTTGAGGTAATTTCACCCCTGGGATGGTAAAGGCATCTATGAGGAGGAATTGGGGGGGGGTGCGGAGGTTTCTTACCGCCATGGACATGGCCATACGAGTGGCCATCACTACCCCGTAGACGTCGATGTATTGAGGGGGGACGCTGCCTATACCTATTGCCAGGGCCGTTTCTTGAAGATGGTAGAAAAGGAACTCCCTTTTCTTAGGAAGAAGCCTTTTACTATCCTGCACCATCTCCATCCAGGGTTGTGAGGTGTTGGCGGGTAGGATAATCGCTGCAGCCAGTAGAGGCCCCGCAAGGGGGCCCCGCCCCACTTCGTCTATGCCGGCTATCAGGTCATACCCCCTCTCCCCCAGCTTTATCTCTTCGGCAAGGGTGGGTAGCTGCCTCTTCCGAGCGATCCCATCACCTATGGGTAAAGTCCCCATAGCTCCTTCTATTGCAGATATTCTATTTGTCCAGGCCTCTCTGCATGCCTCGTAAATAGGCGATTTGCCCTATGTGCTGGTTCAGCTCCCAGATTAGGTGAGCAATAGTTGCACCCCTGCTCATATTCATGCTCCAGGGGTCCCGTATCATCTCATTCAGCTTCTCGGGTCTTAGACTGTGGAGGTAGTCTAAGGTTCGGCCGCGCACCGTCCAGTAATACCCTAATAGAGCGTCTATGGGCGGGCTAGAAAAAGCATTGAGCTGTTCTAGGGTGTATTCGTATCCCAAGTCCATAGGGTCCGAGGACATGTTGAATTTCTGGTACCACCCCTCGCTCTCCCATACTTGGGGTTTATTCAAAGCTACCGTCTGTATCCAGACATCCTCCCCTCGGGCCAAGTGCCACAAGATAAAGCCTATAGAGTTGCACTGGGGCCCTGGACAGTAGCCTATCTCTTCCGGGGTTAGGTCCTTTAAGGCCTCTAAGAGGGACTGGTCAGCATGCTTGAACTCTTCTTCTATGTATTCCTTCAGCTCCATGGACTGGTTACTCCCCTATTTTAACCGAGTTAATCTCAGAGCGGAGGTTTGCCTTATCGATGATGCCTCCTCCCACCACCTCCTCGTCCCGATAGAAGACCACTGCCTGGCCTGGGGCGATGGCCCTCTGAGGGGTGTGAAATCTAATTTCGGCAGAGGTTCCCATGGGGTAGAGAGTTGCCTTTACCTCGGGAGCCCTATGGCGAACCTTGGCCATTACCTCCAGGGGTCCTGAAGGCTCCTGGCCATGGACATAACATACCTTGGTGGCTAGGAGGTCCTTGCTGAAGAGCTCCTCCTCTGGCCCCACCACCACCAGGTTCTCCTCGGGGATCAGGGCTACCACATAAAGAGGGCTGGGGTTGCTTAACCCCAATCCGTGCCTTTGGCCTATGGTGAAGAACTCAACGCCGGAGTGCTGGCCCAGAATGCTGCCCCGACTATCCACGATGTTGCCGGGCTTGGTCTGGATGCGCTGGCTTAGGAAGGCTCGATAATCTCCCTTAGGGATAAAGCATATATCCTGGCTATCGGGCTTCCGGGCTACTGGAAGGCTTAGCCTTTCCGCTATCTCTCGGGTCTGCACCTTGGTGTGTTGGCCCACGGGGAACTGGAGGCGACTCAACTCCTCCTGTCCCAGGGCGTATAGAACATAGGACTGGTCCTTGGTGGGGTCTTGAGCCTTAAGGAGGCGATATCTCCCCTCGTTGAACTGGATGCGGGCATAGTGTCCTGTTGCCAGCCCGTCTGCGCCTAGGGCTAGGGCCTTCTGCATTAAAAAGTCGAACTTCACCTTATCGTTGCAGGCCAGGCAGGGGTTGGGGGTGCGGCCGTTCTGATACTCTCGGCAGAAATACTCCACCACGTAGGCCTTGAACTCTCGCTCCAAGTTCATCACATAGTGAGGGACGCCGATAATCTGGCACACTCGCCGCGCATCGTCTACGTCTTCCACAGAGCAGCACCTGCGATTATTAGGGGGAAGGTCGGGCTGTTCCACGGTCCAAAGGCGCATAGTTACACCCACTACGTCATAGCCTGCTTCTTTTAGTAAGTAGGCAGCTACGCAGGAATCCACCCCCCCGCTCATGGCTACTACAACTTTGGCTCGGTCCATTCTTCTAACCTTTGCTGGTGAAATCTCATCAGAAGCATAGCATAAGGGCATGAAAACAATCAACTTGCATCTTCGACTAAACCTATTGACCCCGCTGCAGAGCCGATTTAAAATTAAGGGTGGAGAGTAAGAGGAGGGTAGACACTGGAAGCCAGAGAGAGGGCAAGGAAGGCTGTAGAGGTCGCATCGGAGAAGCAGGCCGCAGACATCTTGATGCTGGATA
Source organism: Dehalococcoidia bacterium (assembly GCA_036477885.1). Lineage (GTDB taxonomy): Bacteria > Chloroflexota > Dehalococcoidia > JAZGDP01 > JAZGDP01 > JAZGDP01. The sequence continues at coordinate 728 of JAZGDP010000153.1, read as the reverse complement.
TCAGCGATGTATGCGGCTTTGCTGATTATTTCGTGATCTGTAGCGCCGATAGCGGAAGGCAGATGGACGCCATCTGTCAGGACATGGATAAGGAGCTAACGGGGGAGGGTGCCACCCTTTTCCATCGGGAGGGCACCATCGATTCGGGATGGGTCCTGCTGGATTTCGGAGACGTTATCATCCATGTGTTTAGCCCCCTTCAGCGAGAATATTACCGGTTGGACCAGATGTGGGAAAAGGCCACGCCGGTGGTCAGGATTCAGTAATCCACCCATCGTAATCCCTCTCGTAGCTAATAATCTCCTCCTCGGAGGAGAAGAAGAGCCTTATCTCTTGGGTAGCCGTTTCCTGGGAATCGGAGCCGTGGACTAGATTGCGCCCTATATCCAGCGCCAGGTCCCCTCGTATCGTCCCCGACTGGGCCTCCAGAGGGTTGGTAGCCCCCATGGCCTTCCTCACCACCTCCACGGCGTTCAGCCCTTCGAAGACGATGGCTATAATGGGGCTAGAAGTGATGAAGTCCACCAGTCCCTCGAAGAAGGGCTTTCCCCTATGAATGGCGTAGTGACGCTGGGCCAACTCCTCATCCATCTGGAGCATGTTCATGGCCACTATCTTAAGTCCGATGTGCTCCAGACGGGCTATGATCTCCCCCGTCAACCCTCTCTGAAGGGCATCGGGCTTGATTAAAACTAGGGTGCGTTCCATATTATGAAATCTCCATTTAC
>JAZGDP010000152.1:0-2758 GCA_036477885.1 Dehalococcoidia bacterium | reverse complement strand
TGGCGCCGCCAGGGGGAGCAACTCTATCTTATGCTCGAACTCACTGCAATCAAGGTTGTCCAGCAAGGATCTCCTGGCCGGCTCACACCAGGTTAGAACCTTCTTACAGTTAGGGCTGGCCAACGCTGCCTCTATACTCTTCTGATGCCTCCGGAAGTCCGGCATCCACCAGCCGGTAAACATATAGACCCATTCCACCATTACGACCCAGGGGTCCTCCCGAAACAACAGATGATTGATGGCGAAGGTCAATTGCGTGCCGGGGGGGCGCCTTTTGGTCACCCTCTCTATTCTGGATTTAATGAGGTTTATAGGCAGGAAATGAGTCAGACGCCAGAGGCTATAATACACAGCCTCAACCCCGGCAATCGTCAGGACGAATTTATTCCATAGACCAGTATCTGTAACGAACTGGTAGCCAGGAGGAGGGTACTGCAGGAGATACCTGTGGCTTGGGTGAATCTTCCCCGAGGGATCGAAGAGGATCTGCGAGGGTCCCATCAACTGGTCACTTCTGGCATAGCAGATTCACGTAGAACCCACGAGCCTTAGGTATCCGGTCGAATATGTCCTGGGGCGTTTCAACTGGCACCAACGAACGGGAGATGACGGCGATGCGAGTGAATCCCAGATCACGAAGTGCTTGGAAAAGCTCCTCCGGGCTAACCTTCGCTACCTGGAGATTCTGTGGAAAGTATTCTATGACTAGCCTGAGCTGGGGGTTCCGCCGACTCAACTCTCTCATCCCTTTGAGCGCCGCTTTCTCCGCTCCTTCGATGTCCATCTTCATAAGGTGAACTGGAGGCCATCCCTCCCCCTCAAAGAACTCGTCCAGAGTGGTTGCCTTCACACTCACGCTATCCCCACCCTCCAGCAGCTTAGGGAAAATACTATTGCTGAGCGACTCCTCCTCGCATAGAAAAAGTTGGCAAGTCCCTGACCGGTTCGACACAGCTTTGGGAACTGCGGTGATATTGTCATTGTATCCATTGGCCTGGATGTTTTTAAGTAACAGGGCGAGATTTCGCGGTGCCGGCTCGAAGGCGTAGACACGGCCCGCGGGTCCTACTGCTCGAGCGGCCAGCAGGGTGTAGTAGCCGATATGGGCGCCTGCGTCTACAAAGGTCTGACTAGCCTTCAGAAAATTCAGTAGAAGGCGCGTTGTTTCGGGCTCATAGGACTCGGTGGCCATCGCGAGGACACAGGTCCGGTCTGAATCGTGATATATCTTGTAGCCGTACGCCACGAACGGGTTAGGCACCATCCCGTGCAAAAGCCACCAGGAAAAGTTGGCCAACTGGCCTCGGACGGCTCGCCCCCCCACCTGGTAGTTAAGTAAGCGCCTGTCTCGAAGCAGCAAGGCACAGAGTCTGTAGGCATTCCAAGAAACCTTAGAAAGAATTCCCATTGCTGGTCCCACCCTTTCTGAAAGACTCATACGCGTGAATAGTGCGTTGAGCGATGGTCCGCCACTGATAAGACTTAAGGGCATGGCATCGTGCTCTTTGTCCCGTCTCTTGCCCTCTTGCTGGGTTCCACAACACTTCCAGGATAGCACTGGCCATACGCTCAGGTTCCTGCGGAGGAACGACAACGCCTCCATCAGCAGGTAGAATCTCTAGCACCGGACCAATAGCGGTGGCTACGACTGGTTTGGCTTTTGCCATAGCCTCCAGAACGGATAGGCCTTGGGCCTCATTGATAGAGGACAAGACAAACACGTCGCATAGCTCGTAGAGCTGGAGCAGTTCAGAGCGGGGAACCTCTCCCAGTAGCATTACTCTTTTCTCCAGGCCAAGAAGTTTGACTTCTCTAGCCACCTTTCGTACATAGGAAGTGTCGGTACAAGGGCCTATTAGGCACAATCGGGCCTGGGGCTGTTGTTGGTGCACCAGAGCCATTGCCCGGACAAGGGTTAGCTGGTCCTTGTAGGGGGCGAGACGTGCGACATTCAGTATCATTTGACTTCCATTGGGACGACAAGATGCCCGAAGGCTGTCCCCAACAGGCTGAGAAGCCAACGTCTCCTCATCGACTCCGATCGGGATGTTCAACACCTTGCTTTCGGGAATACCAAAAAAGCGAATAAGGTTCACGCGCATTGTCGCGCTGTCGCAGATTACGCCATCCGCTGCCCGAAGGGCATCCATCTCCCAGAAGAATTTAGCCTTAAGACGCCTGGACCGACATGAGTTCTCGTCACCCCAGGTTGCATTATGGCAACCAAATACGTTCAATATGCCTCCACCGTGCTTTAATCGCACGTTCATCCCCGCCCCTAGTTGACCATGGAAGTGGATCACATCAAACTCTCGTTCTAAGAGGAGCCTTCGCAGTACCCGCCACACGGCGAACTGAAAAGTAAGCCCCCGCAAGGCGCGTTCGGGCAGGTTAGAGAATCGGGGCCACAAGGGTCCGGCTTCAACTAGCTCATAGGGGGGAGGAGACCTCCCAGGATTTGGTACGTCAATCACCGTCACCCGATGGCCTAACTCCATTAGGGCCACCGATGAATGATGCACGGTATTCTCTACGCCTCCAGCGCATCCGGAAGGGATGGGTAGTGTGCCCGGGCCTACTTGGCATATCCTCACTAACGGCGCCTCCCGCTCCCCTTCACGTAATCGCCTTTTGGATCAAAGCTTCCTACGCCCCTTCCATGTAGGCCCTGATCCTCTCACAGGCGAACCCTATTTGTTCTTCAGTGAGAAGGGGTGAAGAGGGGAGTGATAAGCCCCGCTCGTAGATCCTCTCAGCG
>JAZGDP010000151.1:0-5340 GCA_036477885.1 Dehalococcoidia bacterium | reverse complement strand
CCCGTTGTGGAGGCCTACGGCATGACCGAGGCTTCTCACCAAATGAGCTCCAATCCTCTGCCCCCAGCATCCCGCAGGGTGGGCACCGTGGGGCCAGGGACGGGAGTCGAAATTGCCATAATGGACGAAAAGGGCAACCTGCTGCCTCCCGGGGAGAGGGGGGAGGTGGTCATCCAAGGGGCTAACGTCATGCAAGGCTACCGCAACAACCCCGAGGCTAACGCCTCCGCCTTCACCAACGGCTGGTTCCGCACCGGCGATCAGGGGTATTTAGACGCCGAAGGTTATCTTACATTGACCGGACGTATCAAGGAGCTCATCAACCGAGGCGGTGAGAAGATTGCGCCTTTGGAGGTGGACGCCGTGTTGATGCAGCACCCATCGGTGGCTGAGGCCGTCTCCTTTGGGGTGCCCGACGCCAAGTATGGCGAGGAGGTGCACGCCGCCGTAGTCCTCAAGGGCGAGGCGACCCAAGAGGAGATACAGCGTTTCTGCCTGGAACATCTGGCTGATTTTAAAGTTCCCAAAGCGATCCATTTCGTGGAGCAGCTCCCCAGGAGCGCCACCAACAAGATCCTGCGCCGAGAGGTGGCGGCACAGTTCAGTAAATCTCAATAAGCTAAGGACATTTGCTGGTAAATGGCTAATTGCCCTATTTTTAGGGGGGTACTATGAAACTCGGCTTCAGCCTGCCGCAGCTAGGTCCTCATGTCAGTCCCGAGGGGGTTCGGGAGGTGGCTCAGAGAGGGGAGGAGATGGGTTATTATTCGGCGTGGGTATTCGAGCGCCTGCTTTGGCCTCTGGAGCCCCAGACCCCTTATGACAGTACGCCGGACGGCAGCTGGCCTGACGAATACCGGATAGTCTACGATCCTATAGAAACCCTCACCTTTGCGGCGGCTCATACTCGCACCATTAAAGTCGGCACCGGCGTCATGATCTTACCTTATCACCAGCCGGTTATGCTCGGACGGCGTTTGGCTACTCTGGATGTTCTATCGGGTGGCCGGCTTTTATGCGGAGTGGGCCTAGGTTATTCCAAGGACGAGTTCGAGGCCAGTGGGAAGCCCTACGAAAAACGAGGCAGGCGCTCTGACGAGTTCCTTCGAGCACTAATGGCTGTCTGGGGTGAAGACCCGGTAGAGTTTCACGGGGAATATTATCATATACCCAAGTCCTTTATTGGGCCCAAGCCAATACAGAAGCCTAGGCCTCCCATCTACTGGGGTGGAGGGGGGCTTAAAAACCTGAGGAGAGCTGTTACCTCGGGCGACGGATGGCATCCCTCCGGCTTCACCAGCTTTGATGCTCTAAGCAAAGATATATCCACTCTCCAAGGAATGTGGCAGGAGGCGGGGCGAGACCTTGGCTCTTTAGAGGTGATACTGTGGTATATACCCATAGTTACAGAATCGCCCCTTGGCACTGATCGTGCTCCCTTGACTGGCAGTCTTGACCAGATTAAAAGCGATGCCCAGCGGTTGGCCCAAATGGGGGTCACGCAGTTAGTTATTGACTTCAGGTTTACTCCTGAGGATGCCCCTATCCCTGCCACGCTCCGACGCCTGGAGCAGCTCCGTTCTATCGTTTAATTCAAACCAAAAACCACTAGGACTGATCTATGCTAACCAAGGCCTGAAGCTGTGCTGTAGTGGGTCTGGAGGGGGCTATCGTAAAGGAGGAGCAATATGGCTGAGCAGAACAAATTGGAAACCCTTTCTGAGGGCTGGGAGAAGGCTCTTGCGGTAGCGGCTCACCCGGACGATTTGGAGTATGGCACAGCAAGCGCCATAGCTCGCTGGACATCGCAAGGCAAGCAAGTAGTCTACCTCTTCGTTACACGAGGGGAGGCGGGAATCGACTCGATGGCTCCGGAAAAAGCCGGTCCCCTCCGCGAGGAGGAAGAGAAAAGGAGCGCAAGCATAGTAGGCGTTGATAGTGTCGAGTTCCTTGACTACCGAGACGGAGTCGTTGAATACGGTTTGCCCCTTCGGCGGGATATTGCCCGAGCGATTCGGCTACATCGCCCTGATGTGCTGATTACAGGAAATTATCACCTGACCTGGGGAGGGATAAACCTCAATATGGCTGACCACCGTTGGGTTGGCTTAGCCGTATTGGACGCCGCTCGGGACGCAGGCAACCGCTGGATATTTCCAGAATTGTTGGATGAGGGACTGGAACCCTGGGATAAGGTGCGGATGATATGTGTTGCCGGCTCACTCCACCCAACCCACGCTGTGGATGTAACTCAGTATATTGATAAAGGAATAGCCTCACTGAAGGAGCATCGCACATACATCGGCAATCTATCCGGTAACTTCGATCCTGATGCGTTTCTTCGCTGGAGTGCATCTGAGAGTGGGAACCTCTTTGGATGCGAGTTCGCGGTGAGCTTTGAGGTTATCAGGATTTAGCCCCATAGCCGGATGGTGAGTGAGGAAGCGGAGTTTTTAGAATTTATTCCTTTGCTGCATCAGCGGCCAAAGAGGGATATGGAGATGCCCTTCTGGGAAGTACCAAACCTGCGATGGTGACAGTCAGGTAGAACAAGGAGGTGATCAACAGGCCTGAAAAGAAGGAGCCCGAAGCCTCTCGTACCAGAGCAGTGATCAGCGGGCCTACGGCACTTCCAACCCACATGGCCATCTCCAAAAAGCTGACTGCCACCGCTAACTCCCTGGTGGTTATACCTGGCTGCTCGAAAGGTATAGTGCGTGCGATAGAGAAATAAAAAGCCCAGGTCAAACTATTTGCGATGCCAAGAATAGCCAATAGCGGAACGTAGTCGGTTACTAGCATAGTCACGGCACTACCGGTCATACCTACTCCAGAGATTATGAAGAATATCTTCCTTCTATCGCTCTTGAGCATGAAGTAAGCCACACTAAGATTCCCTATGACCGACCCAATGGTGAAAACAGCTAGGACAAATCCTGATGCTTTTAGAGAGAGATCGAATGTTTCCAGCATGTAGGTGGGCCAAAAGACAATAAAGGTAGTCCAGGCTACAAAATTACCGAATATGGCCAAGCCAGCTATCCACAATGAGCGGTACTTGAGCAATACCATCAGTGGACTAACTTCGGAAGACACCTCCGTCGTCCTTGATTGGGGGCGGCTACGCTCTCTACCCAGAACCACCCAAAGAATACCTGGTATAATGGCCACCACGCCGAATAAGTACATGGTGTTTCTCCAGTCGTCATTGAAGCCACTCAAGATGAAGGGAGTAAGACCAAAAACTAGGGATTCGCCTACACCAATAGCTACGATAAATATGGAGTTAGCTATCACTATCTCCCGTAGGGGTATCCATTGCTGGGTAAGGATGGCTCGCGCTGGCTCCCGGCCTAATATAGCAAGCCCGAAAAGGACTCTCGCTACAACCAGCACCCAGAAATTAGGAGCCCAACCCTGTCCGAAGACAAAGAGGACCCCCAAAAGAATGGTGGCCGTGGTGAAGGCCTTTGCTCTGCAACGTGATGCCCACAATCCCAGGGGGATAGCCATCACTATGTTGGCCCAGACCGCTGAGGAGCCCAATAGCCCTTCTCCGGAAGGGGATAGGTTCAGCTCTTCAGAGATAGCTGGCAGAAGGAGCCCCAAAATAGAAAGTATACCCCAACCTAAGCCATAGTTCACGGCAAAAGTGCCTATCACTACCCACCGATAGGCCGGGGCTGCCTCTGCCTTAGCTGGGTCTCCCTTTACGTCTACAATGTCTTCATCCATAGCGCCTTAGGGTGCCACCAAGCTCCAGTAGCGATGTTCCGCCTATTGATTTTAGAGTATACACTGTTAACGTCACCGATTCCTTAATCTCATCTCGGCACCTAATTCTTACAGTTGAGGGCAAGGTTATAATGGAGTTAATTCTTTAAAAGCGGTTTAGATGATGTTAGCCAAGGCCAGAAGCTGCGCTGTGGTGGGCCTGGAGGGGGCCATAGTAGAGGTGGAGGTAGATATATCTCCCGGGCTGCCTTCCTTTACCATCGTCGGTCTTCCCGATACGGCTGTGCAGGAGGCTCGGGAGCGAGTTAGGGCCGCCATCAGGAACTCGGGCTGCGACTTTCCCATGAAACGGATAACCGTGAACCTCGCCCCCGCCAACCTGAAGAAAGAGGGCCCCGCCTACGATTTACCCATCGCTGTAGGCATCCTCCTCAGCTCGGAGCAGGTCACCGCCGACCTCTCTAACGTTTTGTTTCTCGGGGAGCTGTCCTTGGATGGAGCGGTGAGGCATACTCAAGGTATCCTTCCCATGGTGGCGGTGGCTCGGGAGGAGGGGCTGTCCCAGATATATGTCCCCGCCTCCGACGCTGGGGAGGCTTCTTTGGTGGAAGGGACGGAAATTTATCCTTTGAACTCCCTCTCGGAGCTGGTGACTAGCTTACGAGGGGAGACATCCATCCCGCCCTTCGTATCCTCACTGCCTCGGCAAGAGAAGCGGGAGGGATATCTGCAGGGCACCGATATGGCTCATATAAAGGGTCAGGAGCATGTGAAGCGGGCCGTGGAGGTAGCGGCGGCCGGGGGACACAACCTGATCATGATCGGTCCACCGGGAGCCGGCAAGACCCTGCTCGCCCGTTCCCTCCCTACCATACTGCCTACCATGACCTTCGCCGAGGCCCTTGAGGTAACCAAGATCTACAGCGTCAGCGGCCTCCTCCCATCAGATACCCCTTTCATCAATCAACGCCCTTTCCGATCGCCTCACTACACCATCTCCAACGCTGGTTTGGTGGGAGGAGGGAGATGGCCCAGACCCGGTGAGATAACCCTGAGCCATAGGGGTGTGTTGTTTTTGGACGAACTTCCCGAGTTCGGTCACGCCATACTGGAGGTGTTGCGTCAGCCTCTGGAGGATAAGGTGGTGACTATTAGCCGTGCCCAGGGGACGGTGACCTTCCCTGCCAACTTCATGATGGTCGGCGCCATGAACCCCTGCCCCTGTGGTTTCTACGGCGACCCCTATAAAGAATGCACCTGCTCCTCTACTGCGGTGAGCCGCTACCAGAAGCGCATAAGTGGCCCCTTGCTAGATAGGGTAGACATGTTTGTAGAGGTTCCTCGAGTTGAGTACGAAAAGCTGGTGGGCAGCGACAGTGGAGAGACCTCTGAGGTGATTGGGACCAGAGTGGAACAGGCCCGAGGCATCCAGCAGGCCCGGTTTGAGGGGACGGGCCTGAGCTGTAACGCCGAGATGGGTCCGGTAGAGGTGAGGGAGCACTGCCATCTGGAGGAGGCTGCGCAAGGGTTGCTGCATGCGGCGATGACGAGGTTGCATCTCTCGGCGCGGGCCTTTCATCGCATCCAGAAGCTGGCCCGCACCAT
>JAZGDP010000150.1:0-6203 GCA_036477885.1 Dehalococcoidia bacterium | reverse complement strand
GACGCCATCAACGTGCTTAATCTGGACGGCACCATGAACGATAATGCCGGCCCTCACTATAAGGGCATGGCATCCCTAGAGTGTCGCAGCGCCATCCTAGAGGAGTTAGAATCCGAGGGCCTTCTAGATAAGACGGAGCCCTATTCTCATTCGATAGGCCACTGCCAGCGCTGCAAGACCGCAGTGGAGCCCATCATCAGCAAACAGTGGTTCGTCAAGATGAAACCTCTGGCCTCACCAGCTATAGAGGCGGTAAAAACAGGCCAGATCAAGGTAGTTCCCGAGAAGTTTACCAAGGTTTATCTCAATTGGATGGATAACATCCGAGACTGGTGTATAAGTCGCCAGCTTTGGTGGGGTCACCGTATCCCTGTATGGTATTGCAACGAATGCAGTGAGATGACAGTGCAAGTGGATGATCCATCTGATTGTGAAAAGTGCCAATCTGCGGAAATCGTCCAGGACCCCGATGTATTGGACACCTGGTTCAGCTCCGCCCTGTGGACCCATTCCACCCTGGGTTGGCCGGAGGAGACGGAAGACCTCCGCTACTTTTACCCCACATCGGTGATGGAGACGGGCTATGACATCCTCTTCTTCTGGGTGGCCAGGATGATAATGATGGGCATGGAAAACCTGGGCCAGACACCCTTCCACACGGTGTATCTCCACGGCCTCATCCGCGACGAGGCAGGGGAAAAGATGAGCAAGGTCAAGGGCAACGTCCTCAACCCCCTGGATGCCATCGAGACCTATGGCACCGATGCCCTCCGCCTTGCCCTCACCATAGGCACCGCCCCTGGAAACGACAGCCGCCTCAGCCGGGGCAAGCTGGAGGCCAGCCGCAACTTCGCCAACAAGCTGTGGAACGCCGCTCGCTTTGTCATCTCCACCATGGAGACCGATAAACTGCAGAGCTGGGACTCTCCCCAGCCCAATAGCTTGTCGGTCGAGGACCGCTGGATTCTTAGTCGCCTCAATAGGGTAACGGGCAAGGTCAACGAACTGCTGGAGAAGTTTTTAATAGGCGAGGCAGAGCAAGAGCTTCATGATTTCCTCTGGGGCGAGTACTGCGACTGGTACATAGAGATGGCCAAGATACGCCTGCGTGAGGACACGGAAGAGGTTTCGCCGGTGCCGGTCCTGGTGCACGTGTTGGAGAGGGTCCTTCGCCTGCTTCATCCCTTCATGCCGTTTATCACCGAGGAGATATGGCAAAGCCTGACCCAGCACCTGCCCGATCGCGATGGCTTGTCTGAGTCCATAATGATAGCCCCTTACCCCACCCCAGACAAAAGAGCTATTGACAATGAAGCCGAAGATTTCATGGCTAAACTAATAAGTTTAGTTCGTAGTGTTCGTGATGTTAGGGCCGACTTCAAGATTGAGCCTACCAAATACGTTGACCTTGTAGTTGATGCAGGTGAGCACAAATATCTGATAGAGTTCAAAGCAAAAGCAATAAATGCTTTGGCAAAAGCAAAAATTAAACAGGTTGTGTCCGAAGCAACCCAACTTCAGCAATATAAGAATGCAGTACCGATACAAGAATTAGTGACAGTACCGATAGTGTTAGAGGGAATGGAAGCGATGGTGCTTCTCGACCGCCGAATTGATGTTCAAATACAGAAAAGGCGATTTAAAGAGGGCATTGAAGGCAGTAAGCAACAAATAACCCGACTAACAAACATGCTCGCCAACGAGGAATTCCTCACCAGGGCCCCCGCCCAAGTAGTGGAAAGGGAGCGCCGAAAACTGGAGAAGTTGAAGGAGAAAGAGCAGAAGCTCAGAGAGCGGCTGGCCCAGCTCCGCTGAGCTACTGGCAACAGAAAGTCGTGTAAAGGAAAGGGAGGTGTGCCGTGAAGGGCACCATTGAGAGAAACGTGGTATGTGGTGACGAGGTCATAAAGGTAAAGTTCCCCGAAAGGACTCGAGTTCTGCCGGAGCAGCCTGTTTATACCAGGCCTCCACTGAAAGATTTAGAAGGAGCTATCAGGGAGGCCCTGGCCAACCCCATAGCCCACGACCCCATACCCAAGCTGGTGGGTAAGGGGGCCAAGGTCGCCATCGCCTTCGACGACCCGGCCATGGAGCCCACCAAGCCCCCGGGCTTTCGCGCCCTCTGCATTAAAATCCTCCTGGAGGAGCTGGATAAGGCCGGGGTTGACCGCCACGACATCAAGCTGGTCTGCGCCAATGCCCTGCACCGCAAATGGACCCGCACAGAGCTGGCGCCCATTGTGGGCGATGAGATCAGCATCCTCTGGCCTCCCCAAAGGCTCTACTGCCACGACGCCGAGGACCAGGAGAACCTGGTTTTCCTGGGGGAGACCGACAGGGGTTTTGAGGTGGAGGTGAACAGGGTGGTTACCGATTCCGACCTCTTGATATACATCAATATCACCACCATCCCCTTCAGCGGAGGGTGGAAGTCCATAGTGGTGGGTCTCAGCAGCTTCAGGAGTATTCGCCACCATCACAGGGCTTTCCCCTATGCCAGCGGCAAGTCGGTGATGGACCCGAAGAAATCCTCCTTTCAGAAGCTGCTTTGGGAGATGGGTGCCGTTGTAGAGAAGCATCTGGCTGAGAAGGGGCGACGTATCTTCAGTATAGAATCGGTGGCCAACCAGTCCTCGCCGCCGGAGGTAGTAGCGGTGTATGCCGGCCATACACCTCAGGTACACGAATATACATTAGAGGTCTTGCAGGAGCTACAGGTCTTCGATGTGGAGGGCCAGTGCGACGTGGCGGTGTACGGCGTGCCCAACGATTCGGGGTATTCTCGTTACTCTTACATCAACCCCCTGCTGGTGGCGGAGGAGGGGTTCGAGTACAGCTACAGCATGTTTCAGAATAAGCCCTTAGTGCGGGAGGGGGGCATAGTAATTCTAGTCAACCCTTGTAAGAACCAGTTCGACGAGATCCATCACCCCTCCTACCCCGAGTTCTATCATCGGCTACTGTCCATAAGCAAGGACCCCTACGAGCTATGGAGCCTCTTCGCCGAGGATTTCGCTCATCGGCCCGAATACGTCCATAAATACCGCTACGGCTACGGTTTCCACGGGGTGCACCCCTTCTTCATGTGGAACTCCCATGGGGCGCCGAAGAGACATGTCAGCGCCGTGTTTATGGCCGGGGCCCAGGACTTCGATGTGGTGCGCCATCTGGGCTTTGAGCCCTTCGCTACAGTGGAGGAGGCCATAGCCGAGACGGAGGAGCGTCTAGGCAGGGATTGCAGCATAACCCATCACGCCATGCCCCCCAAATCCATCGCCCGGGTCGATTGATGAGACCCTCACCAATAAGGGAGGTCGGGGCGTATATCTATCGTATCGGAGGAATCCCGGAGGGGTAGTCCGCTAGAAGGATGCCCCCTTTGGGCCTGGAGTCTATTTAGGCCCTTTTTGGTGTCGCTGGCTATACGAGCCTTATCACACTGGCGCAGGCGGTACTTAAAGAGCCAGTAGGTGAATTCCTTGAGGTCAGCGTCGGATAGCGACTTGGTCTTGTGATAGTTCTTTTCCAGTCGAAATTGCTGGAGCAGGGAGCCTTGGGCGGTATCGTAAATCCGTTTATACACCTCTTCCGAGAGGTCGCCTCGCAGCTTGCGCCCCGATGCCATCCCCTCTTTACGTACCTCCTCCTCCACCGCCTGAACCAAGGCCTCCTCCACCTTTATGCCATACCAATAGTTGAGATATGCCCTGTATTTGGCGCTGCCGATGAGATTCCTAAACTGCTCCTTGGATATCTCTACGGGGGGCTCTCCCAGGGCGAAGAGCTTCTCCCTCTCCTCTGCGGGGATGAACCCGTCCAACGTATTACATAGACGCTTTGCCAGAAGGAGCCAGTCGAAGGCCTCGCCTCCGATGAGATAGCGATAGTACTGCCCCTGGTATTCCTCCTCGGGCAGGGTCCACAGCCCCATGGTCTCCAGGAGGGCAATATACCAATTCTTCCCGGCGGCAACACGCTCCTTGAAATGGTGGATAGACTCCATCTCTTTGGCTCTATCGCCTCGAGGTATCTTGGGTGACTTTTCCTTGGCTCTCCCCATTATCGCTAATTCCCACCATTACGATACAACAAGGCCATGAACTCTTCAAGTGGTCTAGTGTTTAATATGTGCTCAGCTTCGCACCACCCCGCCTAGCTACCGCCACCCCCAGGCGTATGTTATCTAGCTGCTCTGTGCTATGGGAATCGGTGCTGATGACTAGAGGAATTCCCAGCTCCTTGGCCCTGCGCACGTGGATATCCTTGAGGTCCAGGCGGCTGGGCTGGGCGTTTATCTCCAGGGCGGTGCCCGTTCTCAAGGCGGCCTTGAACAGCTCCTCCATGTCCACCCTGCTGGGCTGTCTCTCACCCAGGAGGCGACCGGTGGGGTGGCCTATGATGTCCACGTTAAGGTTCTCCATGGCCCTTATCATGCGAGCCATCATCTTTTCGGGTTCCTGATCTAAGGCGGAATGCACCGAGCCCACTACTACGTCCAGCTCCTTCAGCAGCTCGTCTGGGTAGTCCATGGTGCCATCGGAGCGGATATCCACCTCCGAGCCCGACAGGATGCGTATTCCCTTTAGGCGCTTATTAAGCTCCTCTATGTTGGCGATGTGGGCCCTCAGGCGGTTTTCGTCCAGGCCCCGAGCGATTCCCCTCCCCACCGAATGGTCGGTGATGGCTAGGTACTGATAACCTCTGGCCTCAGCCTCTAGAGCCATGGCCTCCAGGGAGTCCCGGCCATCGCTTTCGGTGGTATGGGCGTGGAGGTCGCCTTTGATATCCCCCGCCTCCACCAGCCTGGGAATTGCCCCCCGTTCCGCCAGGTCTATCTCATCGTCCCCTTGCCTCAGCTCCGGAGGGATGTACTGGAGGCCCAGCCTATCGTAGAAGGCCTCCTCGGTGGTGAATTTCTCCATCTCGCCGGTTTCGATGACGGTTATGCCGTACTCGCTGAGGCTGAGGCCCTGGCGCCGCGCCCTCTCCCTGAGCTTGACGTTGTGCTGCTGGCTGCCGGTGAAATGCTGGATGAGGGAGCCGAAGCTATCGTCCTCCACTATGCGAATATCTACCTGGAGGCCGTTCTGCACCAGGACGCTGGCCTTCTTGGGCCCCTGCATCAGCACCTCCGTCACCTGGGGCAGCTGGGCAAGGGCCTGGATCACCCTTTCGGGGTTCTCGGCGGTGCCCATGAGGTCTATATCCCCTATGCTCTCTCGGAAGCGGCGCAGGCTCCCCGCCGGCGCTATCTGATGCAGGCCGGGCACCTGGCGAAGGCCGGCCATGAGGTCCCCCACCACCACCAGGGCCACCCCCAGGGGTATGCGCCTGTCCTTGGTGCGCAGAGTCTGGATGTGGCGCAGGATGTTCTCCACCGCCTTCTCTCCCATGCGAGGTAGCTGGGCCACTCGACCGTTCTTGAGGGCCTGCTCCAGCTCTTCCACCGTGGAGATGCCCAGCTCCTTGCTCACCAGGTAGGCGGTCTTGGGGCCGACTCCGGGGACGTCCATGAGGTTTATGATGCCCACGGGGAACTGGGACTTAAGCTTTTCGTAGTATTCCAATCGCCCGGCGGTGAGGAGCTCTTCTATCTTCTTGGAGATGGCCTCCCCCACCCCCGGCACGCTGCCGAGCCTCTCCACCCCTCCCTCCTGATATAACAGGCCCAGCTCCACGGGCAGATGCTCAATAGTGCGAGCCACCTTTTGGTAGGCCCGAATCTTGAACCTTATCTCCCCCTTAATCTCCAGAAGGTCGGCAATATTGCTAAAGACCTCGGCTATCTCCTGGTTGTTCATGGCAGATTATTATCCCTATTATCTCACCTATTGATAATATACGTGTGTTCCAAAAAGTTTAGCAGTCTGAAATACTTTCTCTTATAAGCAAGTAGAGTGTGCTCAGTGAGTTTAGCCATGTCTCTTTCATTTCCTCAAGACTTGGAGGCCTGCCATGAACCTCTTCAAATTCGTCGCTGACAAGCTCTGCAATAACTCCACGGTCTAACCAATTTACAAATGCTTCCATAGCAGTTGCAGTTACCATTACTCACTCCTTCCTTATATCATTTTTCGCTAGATAGCTGTATGGCCCATCAACAAACTCAATCTCAGACCCTTCAGGGCCAAGCAAGGTGTCAACAGCAACCTTGTGAATAGAGTTGTTAGGCAAGTATTCTGTAATGATTGTTCTTTCAGACA
>JAZGDP010000015.1:0-2613 GCA_036477885.1 Dehalococcoidia bacterium | reverse complement strand
CCACTGCCGTCTTGATGATGTTTTCGCCGCCCTCCATGGTGGCCACGCTATCGCCATTGGCTACGGCTGTGCCTCCCTTTGCCTCTATATCTTTTACGACTTCTGCGGCGGGGCCACTGGTGGGCTGGGAGCCATCTACTTGAACGCCGTAATCGTTTACCACCACCTTGGCCCCTTCCTGAGCCATGAGCTTGGCGATGCCTCTACCTATCCCTCGCCCCGCCCCGGTGACCACAGCTACCTTATCCTTTAGTATTTGACCCATCTTATAACCTCCTCGTTAACGATCACTCCTTGGCTCATCGCCTTTAAGGCCTCTCCCTTTCCTTCGCCCATCAAGATGTCTTGGGAGGGGCTGGATTAACCAGGTCCTTGGCCAAAGTCCTGGGTATGACCTTCCTCAGCTCTTCTACCGTCCAGCGCCCCTCTTTATAGATGGTTTTAACTGGCCTGGGATGGGATACCAGGTGAATAGAAGGGAAGCTTCCGCCGTGAGCCCAGATGACTTGGCCATTTACATTGGAGGCGGCATCGCTGGCCAGATAGACAATGACGGGGGCTACCTCCTCGGGGTTTTCTTTCTGTGTTTCCTCCCACTCCTCCTTGGCCATCTCATCGCCGGCATCTATCTTTCGCTGCAGAGCCTGCCGTACATCCTCGGTTAAAGTCATGCGAGTGGCTGCCCTGGGAAGGATGGAGTTCACCGTTATGCCGTACTTCCCCAGGTCATGGGCTACCACCCGAGTGAGGCCGGCTATGCCCGCTTTGGCAGCGCCGTAGTTGGCCTGTCCGGGTCCCCAACCCATGAGGCCGGAATCCGAGGTGAAGGTGATGATGCGGCCACTTCTCTGCTGGCGCATCATTATAGAGGCGTATTTTACGCAGGTGAAGGTGCCCTTTAAGTGGGTGGCTATAACCGCATCCCATTCCTCCTCGGTCATGTTGAACACCATGCGGTCTCTAAGGATGCCGGCTACAGTCACCAGGATATCTATCTTGCCGAAGCTATCCACGCAGGTCTTGATGATGTTTTCCCCGCCTTCCATAGTGGCTACGGTGTCGTGATTGGCAACGGCTATACCACCCCTGTCTTCAATCTCTCTGACCACCTGATCAGCGGGGTTTGAGCCAGGCTCGGTGCCGTCTACTTGCACGCCATAGTCGTTTACCACCACCTTGGCCCCTTCAGCCGCCAGAGCCAGGGCAACGCCTCGGCCTATGCCCCTACCTGCGCCGGTCACCACGGCCGCCTTATCTTTAAGCACATCTCCCATAAGATACCTCCTATCTATAACTCTCGTCCTTTAGCCTTTTTAAAGACATTAATGGCGAATTCCTTTTTCCTTTCCATCCCTGGGGGCCTATCTACTTTTTCTTGGAGGGCAGGATCACTGTAGCCGTGCCCGGGGTGGTCTTCTCCCCCTTGGGGTTCTCCGTCCAGATCTCACATTCTACGTAACGATTGTCGTTCTCCACGTATTTCTTGGTAACCCTGCCTTTACATGTTAGAGGCTCTCCGGGAAAGTCCATGCCTCGGTACTGGACAGTCAGCTTCTTGAGGGTGCCCTCCTCTCCAATCCAATCGGTGATTAGTTGACCTAGAAAAGCGTTCTTTAGGGCTCCGTGAAGTATGACCCCAGGCAGCTTATTTTTTAAGGCGAAGTCCTTGTCGTAATGGATCTGGTAGAAATCGCCGGAGGCTCCTGCATATTTAACTAGCTGTTGAGTGGTGGGGTTTTTCACTAGAGAGGGTAACTCCATTCCCTCGTCTACATCCTCAAAATAGATTTGGTTTCCCATGTCTCCTCCTTATACACTGGTGAGGCCAAACACAATGTATGGCCGATGACGTTTATTAAAACCTAATAGCATATGGCAGTGGGGCGTTGGGTTGCTACAACCTCGCCAAACTGATTTGTGTAGGTATATTGACCGGTCATGATCACCATTTTGCCCATTCTGCCCTCTCGCTCCTTGAGGTCGACCACTTTAAAGGTCACCGATATCTGGTCGCCGGGCATTACTGGCTCAAAATACTCCCACTCGCTGCCCCCGTCCAGGATGTTTTTCAGGGGAATTTTGCTGAGCGTCTCCATCTCCAGGTCCTCCCCCATGGTGCGGAGAAAGGTGGGAGGGGCTATGATGCCGCCATATTTGGCTTTTCTGGCTTTGGCCTCATCTTGCCAGAGGGGATTGCCATCCTCTAGTGCCTCGGCAAATCTCTTTATAGACCCTTTCTCTACCTCTGCCACTACAGGTTTCGACTCTACCCCTATCATCTTCTTCATCTCGTCGGTTATCAAGGATTCCTCGGCCAATTTGTCACCTCCTGTATCAACCCAGCTCTAATAAGGATACACCCTTATCATTTAGCAGAGTGGATTATTATTTAGAAGAGCAATTCTTGTATCTGGGATTCTTCAAGCAAAGCCACGATTATGAGCTAGTCTGCCCTTTGAAACCTCCCGTGATAGCTTAATTAGTATGGGTGAAACGGTATAAAGCTGAGCATCCAAGCTAATGTTGGATTTCCACAGGGAGTTTACAGTAACTATTGCAATGGTGTCAAGTAGAGTGTAGGTAGGCATCCTCTAAGGCCTACGCCCCCCAACT
>JAZGDP010000149.1:0-22947 GCA_036477885.1 Dehalococcoidia bacterium | reverse complement strand
CGAACCCTATCTCGTCGGCCTTCTTCACTATGTCTGCTAGAGTGCCCTCCAAAGTCTGCTGCTGCGGCGATGCTCCCCATCGGATTAAGGCTATGGGGGTGGAGGAGGGCCGGCCGTGCTTTATTAGCTCCTCTACTATGGTGCTCAGATTGTCCATACCCATCAGGAAGACGATAGTCCCTATCCCCGCCACCTTGTCCCAGGGCAGGAGGGAGCCCTCCTTTTCAGGGTCTTCGTGGCCGGTTATGATGGCCAGAGAGGAGGTAAGCCCTCGATGAGTAACGGGGATACCGGCGTAGGCGGGCACCGCCGTAGCCGAGGTCACCCCTGGCACCACCTCGAAGGGTACTCCCGCCTCCACCAGCGCCTCGGCCTCCTCGCCGCCCCTGCCGTAGACGAAGGGGTCTCCTCCCTTTAGGCGAACCACATCATTGCCATTCTTGGCCTTTAGCACCAGAAGGGCGTTTATCTCCCCTTGTTTTATAGCGTGGCCCTTGGGGCCCTTGCCGACGAAGATCATCTCGGTGTCGGCCTTAGCGTGGGCCAGCAAGTTCTTGTTCACCAGCCGGTCGTAGACTATGACATCGGCCTGACGCAGGCACTCCAGGCCCTTAACGGTGATGAGCCCTGGGTCTCCTGGGCCTGCCCCTACCAAGTACACCCTTCCTATCTTCATGGCGAGACCACTCGCACCAACAGCCTTTCCGCTCCCGATGCCACTAGCTTCTGGGCTACACGCCTCCCTAACTCCATAGGATTATCGACATCTCCCTTTCCTTCGGCCCGTATTATGGTCTTCCCATCGGGGCTGGCCACTACCCCGGCGAGATGGAGCATCCCATTCATGATTCGGCCGTGGGCGGCTATAGGCACCTGGCAGCCACCCCCCAACTCTTGAAGCAGGGCTCGCTCTGCCTCTATAGCCTGGCGAGTAGGGGCGTGGTCTATAGTGGAGGCGAGCCGGATGTTCTCCTCATCCCCCGCCCTTGTCTCCACTGCCAGGGCACCCTGGCCCACCGCTGGGACGCAGATATCCAGGGGAATGTATTCGGTGATGCGGTCCTGCCATCCCAGACGCAAGAGTCCCGCCGCCGCCAGGATCACCCCATCATACTCGCCATCCATCACCTTCCTAATGCGAGTATCCACATTGCCCCTGATATCAGCCATCGCCAGGTCGGGGCGAAAGGCTAAAAGCTGGGCAGCCCTTCTGGGGCTGCCCGTGCCCACCCTGGCACCCGAGGGAAGCCGAGCCAGGGAAGCATTATCTCCACTTATGAGGACGTCCCGAGGGTCCTGCCGCTGGGTCACTGCGGCTATGGCCATCTCTTGAGGCGTCTCGCTGGGCAGGTCTTTGAGGCTGTGCACCGCTAGATCTATCTGATACTCCAGGAGGGCAAGCTCCAGCTCCTTGACGAAGATGCCTCGACCTTCGAAGTGGCTGATGGGTGTACGAGGGGCCTTATCGCCGTGAGTTTTGATCACTTTAAGGGTAAACTCCCGCTCAGGATAGAGACTCTGCAGTTTCTCCATCACCTCCCCTGCCTGACGCAGGGCTAGGTCGCTGCCCCGAGTGCCCACCACAACCGGCCTTCCCTTGACCATATTCACCTTTCCAACTCTACATAGATCTAGATAGTATGCTCTTCTTGCAGGTCGAACAGCTCCCGCAGGACCCGGACATAATCCCTCCCGTCCTCGGGCCTCTTCAGGCGCGTTACGGGCTGATGCAGTATCTTGTTGACGATAGAGGAGGTGAGAGCCTCTATCCTCTGTTTCTCCTTGTCCGAGAGGCCATTGAGCTGTCTCAGGGCCTTTTCCAGCTCCCCGGCCCTGATAGCCTCGATCTTATCTCGCAGCGCCCTCACTGTAGGTACTACCTCCAGGGTGTCCCACCAGCCCATGAAATCTCTAACCCCTTCCTCCACCATGGCCTCTACTCTGGCCACCTCCTCCTCTTTTCCCCTGACCCCTAACTCCGCCTCCCTCCTCAGGCTATCGATGTCATACAGGGTTACGTTCTCCAGGCGTCCCACTGCGGGGTCGATGTCTCGAGGGACAGAGATGTCGATGAAGCACAGGTTGGGCTTTTGTCGCATGGTCAATGCCTTTGCTACCTCCTCTGGACCGAAGAGGTAAGAAGGGGATTCGGTGGAGCTTATTACCACGTCTGCCTCTGCCAGGGCCTCTACCATCGCATCGAAGGGTACCGCCTCGCCCTTCACTTTACGGGCCAGCTTCACCGCCCTCTCGTAGGTCCTACTGGTGATGGTTGGCCTTAAGCCCCAATCCTTGACCACCGCCTGCGCCGTTAGCTCTCCCATCTCCCCCGCTCCGATCACCAGGACCTTGTGCTCCCCTTGGGGGCCCAGGGTTTTCTTGGCGAATTCCACCGCTATGGAGCTAACAGAGACCCCGTTGCGACTGATTTGGGTTTCGTGGCGGGCTCGCTTTCCCACCCGGATAGCACGGCGGAAGAGGTTATCAAAGGCAGGGCCCACCGTTTTGGCTTTTTTGGCCGACTCGAAGGCGTCTCTTACTTGGCCTAGGATCTGGTCCTCGCCCAGCACCATGGAGTCCAGCCCGGCGGCCACCTGGAAAAGGTGATGGACTGCTTCCTGTTGGGCATACTGATACAAGTAGGGAGGCAGCTCTTGGGAGGCGATGCCACGACAATCGCTTAAAAACCTCATAATATTTTGGGCCCCCGACTTGGGATGACCCACCAGAGCATATATTTCGGTGCGATTACAAGTAGATAAGATAACGCCCTGTTTTACATGGCTGGTTAAGCGCAGTAGGGCGGAGCCAAGCTGTTCCTCATCAAAGGCCACCCCTTCTCTAACCTTCAAGGGGGCCGTTCGATGGTTTAAACCCACCACTAGTATCACCATACCCCTGATCCCCCATTCCTCTTGAACCTCTTGCCATTCCTGAGGGAGCTCATCAACCTGACCTTGGCCTCCTTTTTTCTGCCCTCCTTGAGGAGTTGTAGGAGGGCGCTGTCGATGGCTAGCTGCCATCGGCGGGGGCTTACCTTCTCGCCGTTTCTCTTAAGCTCCTCCCTGACCTCGGAGAGCAGGGTGGCTAATTGGGCATATTCCTTGGGGAACTGATGTTGTAGCTGCTCCCTTATCCTTCGGGCCAGGGCAGGGCTGCGGCCGGCGGTGGATATGGCGAAGGTGATATCACCTCGACGCATAATAGAGGGGGCAATGAAGTCGCAGTATTCGGGGTCATCTACCACGTTGACCAGGGCCCCATCCTTCCGAGCCTCCTGTCCTATCTGGCGGTTTAATTCCCGGTCGTCGGTGGCAGCGATGAGGAGAAAGGCACCCCTGCTATCCCCTAGTTGATACTCCCTCTTTAGATGAACAGCTTTGCCTGCCTCGATCATCCTCTGTAGGGAAGGGGAGACCTGGGGGCTTATGACCGTAACCCGAGCACCGCAATCCAGCAAGGACTTGGCCTTCCTTTGGGCCACCGAGCCACCCCCCACTATTACACATTTCCTGTCCTTGACGGTTAAAAAGGCGGGATAGTAGTTGGTCATTTTTCAGCCTGTCCCCCTACTTACTCACCCACGCAGGATAACTATAGCGTCCAACGACAAGGCCATAAAATCTATGGAAAACTAGGTATTTTTGCAATAATTATAAGCATCACAAAGCATTTTAATACATTTTGCCACGCAGGAGAAGTAAAGTCAAGGTCGATGAGGGGACTTCGTTATTACTTAAATATTGGTTACTGAGGAGAGGCGTTGACCTTGCTGGCTTCCATCAGAATTTTTGCCACCTCGGGGCGGGTGAACTCCGCTGGGAGCATCTCCCCTGCTTGAAGCATGGCCCTTACCTTGGTGCCGCTGAGGACCAGATGGTAGCTGCTATCGTGGGGGCAGGTCTTGCTGGAGGCCATGCAGCCGCACCTCTTACAGTAGAAGGTATTCTCGAAGAAGAGGGGAGTTATGCCCAGCTCCTGAGGAGTGAATTCCTGGAAGATATGCTGAGCATCGTAGCTGCCGTAGTAGTTACCCACCCCAGCGTGATCCCTCCCCACTATGAAGTGGGTGCAACCGTAGTTTTTTCTCACCAGGGCGTGAAATATCGCCTCCCTGGGGCCTGCATAGCGCATGGCGGCGGGGAAGATACCTAATATCACCCTATCTTTGGGATAGTAACCATCTATGAGGGCCTGGTAGCAACGCATCCGCACCTCAGCGGGGATGTCGCCCGCCTTGGTCTCTCCCACCAGGGGGTGCAGGAAGAGGCCGTCCACTACCTCAAGGGCCGTCTTTTGGATATATTCATGGGCTCGATGAACCGGGTTGCGGGTTTGAAAGCCCACCACCGTCTTCCAGCCCTTCTCTTGGAACACCCGACGAGACTCGGCCGGCTCCAAGCTATATCGGTCC
Source organism: Dehalococcoidia bacterium (assembly GCA_036477885.1). Lineage (GTDB taxonomy): Bacteria > Chloroflexota > Dehalococcoidia > JAZGDP01 > JAZGDP01 > JAZGDP01. The sequence goes on along the minus strand of JAZGDP010000149.1, from coordinate 18,533 downwards.
AGAGTGGAATTATTAAGCCTTTGGGCCGCTGTAACCCTGCCCCCTAGGAGTACATCGCCCTGGTTGTATAGGCTCTTTACCCCGGGATGAGCCAGGTCGGTGGTGCGGTAGACCTGCTCAGCCTCCCTCTCCTTGTTGTAGGAATACTTGTCCTCCAACTCCAGCACGCCTAATAAGTTGTTAGAGGCATTGTACAGGGCTATCTCCTCTCCCACCCTCAGGGATGCCGTCTCCTCATGAGTGCCCGAAAGGGTCATGGGCAGACTCCAGGGGAGGCCGTTAGCTAATCGCATCTCCTCGATGACCGCCCGATAGTCCTCCCCATTCATGAAGCCCTCCAGAGGGCTGAGGGCGCCTACGGATATTAGCTCCAAATCAGAGGCCTCTCTGGGTGTGAGGTGTAACCTCTTCAACCCTGAGGCCCGCTCCAACAGGACTTGGTTATCCCGCTGAGGGACGAGTCTATTCACTAAAACGCCGCCGTGGGGAGCAATGCTCATCTCTGTCACACCACCTAACTGGATTTAGAAAGACCTGGGAGAAAACAGTCCGAGTCTAGCCGCTGTGGAGGCCGCACTCTTTTTGAGACGGGTCCTGTTCCCACCACCATCGCCCTGCTCGAGGGTCCTCCCCCGGCTTTATGGCACGGGTGCAGGGCTCACAGCCTATGCTGGGATAGTTTTTATCGTGGAGGGCGTTGTAAGGGACATCGTTCTCCTTTATGTAGTGCCACACCTCATCCCATGTCCAGTCGGCTAGAGGGTTGACTTTTATTATGGAGCCATGGGATTCATCCAGCTCGACCTTTGCTACCTTGGTGCGGGTCACGGCCTGGTCCCTGCGAAGCCCGCTGATCCAGGCCTCCAGCTGGGACAGAGCCCTATTTAGAGGCTCTACCTTCCTCACACCGCAGCACATTTTACGGTTGGCCACGCTTTCGTAGAACAGGTTAACGCCATGCTTGCTGACCATCTCCTCCACAGCCACGGGGTCGGGGTAGAACACCTCGATCTCCATGTCATATTTCTCCCTTATCCTGTTCATCACCTCGAGGGTCTCTTTGGGGAGACGCAGGGTGTCCAGCGAAAAGACTCGCGCCTTGGGATTTATTTTATGCAGCATATCTATGATAACCACATCCTCGGCGCCAAAGCTGGAGGCGAGGGATATCCTGGGATGATAGCGATCTAAGGCCCACTCCAAGACCTGGTAGGCCGATTTATGCTCCATTTCTTGGCCGATCTTTTCGCTCTCCTCCACTACAGTGTACGTTTCCTTTTGTTGGGCCATTTTTACCTCCTGTTAATCTGTAACCTTCTCTTGTAAGGCTTCTAGTATTGCTTGTTGATGCAGATCTCTGCGTGTAAATAACCCTTCCCTTTTCCAGCTAACGAAGCGCTGGCGTTCCCTCCCACCCCGAAGCGTCAGTCCTCTGAAGCCAGAAGCTCCAGTCCCTAGGCATCATGATGGAAAAAAATAGGTAGGAGCGTAAAGGGATGGTTGTATTTAGCGACAGCCTTAAATCATCTTCACTCCTGCAACCAGTAGAATTCCAGCCAACGCTGTTCTCAAGACGCTATCCGGCACCCTGATGCTTAACCGAGTCCCTATCAACACTCCCGGTATGGAACCTAGGAGCATGTTTCCCAAAAGAGAATAATCTACGTTGCCCACTGCCAGGTGAACCAAAGCCACGGAGCTTAAGAGGATGGCTGCGTGAAACACATCGGTGCCCACTATTTTTACTGCTGCCAGTGGAAAGGCGATGCTCAGCAGGGCGATGATCAATGTCCCGCTGCCTACCGAGCTTATGGCTACTATGAAGCCTACCAAGGCTCCCGCCACAGTTAGAAGGGCCTTTTTACGAGATGCCAGAGCCATAAGGCCGTTGCCGTTAATCTCCAGCCTTTCCTTATTTTTAATAAACAAGCGGAAAAATAGAGCTATACCCACTACTACCAACACTATTCCCAGGACATGACTTACGAAACTGTCGATGTCCAGAGACGAGCGATTCTTGATCAGCTCCAGAAGTCCTACACCTAAGAGAGCGCCGGGGACACTGCCTAAGGCCAGGGGTCTCACCAGACTCATATCGACCGAGCCCTGGCGATAATGCTGCCAGCCTCCAAGGGTCTTGGTCAGAGCCCCGTGGGCCAGATCGGTGCCCACGGCTAGCAGTGGTCGCACATCGAATACCAAGATCAGGATAGGCGTCATCACGGCGCCACCTCCCATTCCGGTGAGCCCAATGAGGATGCCTATCAAAAGGCTGACTATCCAGATACCCAGATCAAAATCCATCTATCTTCTCAGCTAAGGATTTAATCTATAATAAAAAGCACCTCGCCATGGTAAGGGCGAGGTGCTCTCGCGGTTCCACCTTACTTCGCTACGGTTTCTCAGGGCCTCTACCAAGGGTGCCGGCTCCCTTTAACTGAGGCGGCCCTTGGTGGTGCTCACACGTTACACAAAAAAACATCTAGCCCATGTAAGGGCGAGATGTTTTCACGGTTCCACCTTACTTTACCCTGGTTTCCCAGAACCTCTATCGGGTACACCGGCTATTTGTGCCTTTAATACCCTAGCCCTATAACGGGAGCACCCGTCTTAGCCTACTCTCTTTTTCGGCCAGCGACTCCAGAGCGCACTTCAGTTAGCCTCCCGATGCCGACCTTTCACCACTGTCGGCTCTCTGTAATCGGCTTTAGCTAACCTACTTCTCTCCTTCCTCGTCTTTAGCCCATTAGAATGTAAGACATTTATAACAAATCTTGCTGACTTTGTCAAGGCGGTGGCCTGATCTTTAATACCTTAAAATAAGTTTATCCCACAATCCGCTCCAGCCACTCAATCACTTGTCCGGAGCCCCAGGCCCCAGCGAAGGCCACCCCCGTATATTGGATGGTCTTTCCAGCCCAGACTACTAAGAAAAAGCGCCACAGGGGAAAGCGCACACTGCCAGCGGCCAGGCCGGCTATATCGAAGAAGGGATTGGGTATTATCGAGAGGACAAAGAGGACGATGGTGCCGTGGGCATGCATCCAGCCTTCTATCTTTCTATAAATGTCCCTTTTCTCGAAGATGGCCTTTCCCCCATAGCCTGCACCATAGCCCGTTAGCTCCCCTAAAGTCGCCCCTACACCTCCGACCAGGGCCACCAGAATAGGGCTCAGCAAGGCCCCGCCGGCTATAACAGCAGCCCCGGCAGGAAGCGGCAGGATAATGGTGGCGTTCCCTAAAAGAGTGGCAAGAAACACCCCGAGATAGCCGACGTCTTTGGGGGTGATTTCTCTCCCGAGTATAAACAGGACGAAGCTGATGGCAAAAACTGCCGTTATTACTAATAGAGCTAAATATTTCTCTCGGGTCCAGAAGCCCTTTTTGGCCTCAGCGACTTGGGATGTTGCTGCAATCTCTTCCCTGGGTCTCATGCCTCACCTGCTATCTTAAAAGAAGTGGATAAAGAAATCCCTCATCTGAGGGACAAAACCCTTTTCTAGCACCTAACATAATAGCTGGTTACAGTATATCAGAGGCTAAGGAGTAGGGCAATTTGGTTAAGAATGGCCTACTCCCTTGGGAAACCCTCGAGGTTCGCCTCCGTATTGCGAAGGATGATACAATGGGAAAACAAGGTGTCTCGACTGTAGGCGTAGAGTCATTACCTTCGAGGACACCTTCGTTATATAATCTCTTGGGTCACATCCTGAGTAGGAAGTGGATAATTTTGAAGACCGTTATCGATTTGCCGGAGAAAAGGGAAGGGAAACCTCGGGGCATTCCAGCGCTAAGATCCTTATATAACCCCAACTATCGACGTTTTTGGTTAGCCACAGCCTTAAACTACTCGGCATGGCATATGCTCCTTACCACTCTAGCGTGGTTCATGCTCCAGCGCACCGATTCCCCTCTATTCGTCTCCTTAGTTTATGCCGTTAACCTGAGCCCCATGGCTTTCCTTTCCCCTATCAGCGGCGTGATAGCTGATCGATTCAACAGAAAGATGGTCATCTTCTTCAGCGATGTAATAACTTTAGCCGTCTACCTGTCCATTGCCATATTGGTGTTCTCCGATTTAGCCTCCACGGCAATCATCCTGGGGGTTTTGGGGGTGGGGGGAGTGGCCCTGGCCATGGGCCTGACCTCCCGAACGGCTTATGTGCCCAACCTGGTGAGAAGGGAGGAGCTATCCAATGCCCTGGCATTGACCGTCTCCCTTTTCAGCTTATCTCTAATAGTAGGCCCTGCAACAGCTGGCTTCCTCATCAGCGCTTTTGACGTAGAGCCGGCTCTTTTTATAAGCTCGGGCCTGCTTATTCCTTCGTTGATGCTATTCCTAAGCACTCACCCCCATGAGCAGGCCAAGCCCTCTCACGGGGAATCCTTTTTGCGAAATCTGGTAGAGGGGTTTAACTACGTGCGCAAGAGCAGCGTCATCCTCGCCCTCATCTTCACCGGCGCAGTGATTACCATCTTTGCCATTCCCTATCAGGCGTTGATGCCTGTCATAGCCAGGGACGAACTGGGTGTGGGCTCCGAGGGACTGGGGTTGCTTTTGGGGGCCGCTGGGGTGGGCGCTCTAGTGAGCACCCTCTTTTTAGCCAACTGGGGCGAGACCCGTTATCGCCACTACACCATCTCTTTGGCTGGGATAGGCGGAGGCCTTTTTCTTATACCGTTCTCTCTTTCTCCCTACTTTTTGCTGTCCTTGCTCTTGCTTTTCTTTGCCGGATTCATGATAAATAGCTTCTTGACCACCAACCTCATCTTGGTTCAGACCATTGTGCCCGATTACATCAGGGGCCGGGTGTTGAGTATGCGCATGATTATCTTTGGTCTCATACCCGTCGGACAGGTGACGGCGGGAGCCGCAAGTGAAGTTGTAGGGGCTCCCACCACTATAGCGGTCAGTGGCGCCCTATGCGCTCTTTTTATGCTAATTCTCGTGCTTCGATCACCCGAGGTTCGAAGAATCTAATAGATTACCCTTATAGATAGAAGGGAGATCACGGATGGGATTTATCACCAAGAAGACGGCTATCGTGGGTATAGCCGAGACTAAGGAGCGTAGGACCCCTTATAAGACCGCCCTCCAGATTCACGCTGAGATGGCTAAAGAGGCCCTGGAGGATGCCGGCCTGACCAAAGACGATGTGGATGGCTATTTCACCTGCGGCATCGGCTGGGGGGACCCTCTCCTCTTGGCGGAATACCTACAGATCAAGCCAACTTATATGGACTCCACCAGCATAGGAGGGGCCTCCTTCGTTTCCCATGTGGGCCACGCCGCTGGGGCCATAGCTTCCGATATGTGTGATGTAGCCCTTATCACCTATGGTAGTGTCGCTTGGTCCCAAGGGGCGGCGGTGGGCACCGGTGCCGACGTGGACGTATACGATGAAGCTTGGGACTTTGAGGTGCCTTATGGGTTTACTATCGTCGGCTGTTACGCATTGCTGGCCCAGCGCCACGCCTACTTATACGGCACTACCGATGCTCAAAGAGCCGAGGTCTCGGTGGCTAATCGAAAATGGGCAGCTCTGAATCCCGACGCCATGTTTCGCTTCCCCATCACCATAGAGAACGTAGTAGCCTCTCGCATAATAGCCTCCCCTCTACACTTCCTGGAATGCTGCGTCATCTCCGATGGCGGAGGAGCCATAGTGATGACCTCGTCCGAGCGAGCCAGGGATCTTAAACATCCTCCGGCGTATATCCTGGGCGCTGGGGAGGCGGGCTCTCACCTCAGCATGAGTCAGGTGCCCGACTTCGTCTCCCTACCTGCCAAGCTCTCGGGGGAGAAGGCCTTTAAGATGGCCGGCGTTAAGCCTAAAGATATAGATGTGGTGGAGATCTACGACTCTTTTACCATAACTGCCCTTCTAAGCCTGGAGGACTTGGGCTTCTGTAAGAAGGGGGAGGTAGGAGATTTCGTATCGGGGCAGCGCACCGCTCCCGGAGGTGATTTCCCCATGAACACCGATGGCGGCGGCCTCTCCTCCAACCATCCGGGGATGAGGGGTATTTTCCTGGTCATCGAGGCCACTCGACAGCTGCGAGGGGGTTTAGGGGAACGGCAAGTGCCCAATGTTAAGCTGGCCCTGGCCCACGGCACCGGGGGCAACCATTCCAGCGGCGCTACTGTAATCTTAGGGAGGGATTAAGATGACTTCCGATTATCTAAAACCCATACCTAGGCCCAACGAGGTTTCCAAAACTTATTGGCATGGAACCGCTCGGAGGGAGATACTCCTTCAAAAATGCAAGGACTGTGACAATATCCAATATTACCCTCGGCCTTTGTGTACCAAATGCTTCTCTCAAGACTTGAGCTGGATCAGGGCCTCAGGACGCGGTACAGTGCATACCTTCAGCGTGATATACCAGAATATACAGCCTGGCTTTGTCGACGAGCCCCCTTACGTTTTAGCCGTGGTGGAGCTGGAAGAGGGCCCCAGGATGACTACCAATATCCTAAACTGTGCCCCCCAGGATGTATATATTGGAATGCCTGTGGAGATGACCTTCCAGTATATTACCCCAGAAGTGTGGTTGCCTCAGTTTAAGCCCAGAGCCTCTGGCTCAATGAAAAGACGCTCCAAGAAATAACAAGCTAATCCCTTACAGAGCTTTAACATCATGCCAATGCGGGATTTAATTGGCAGCGATGTTATAAGGGCTTAATCCGAAGTTCGAGAAAAAGGGCAATTTTAGGGAAGCACAGCCCGGCAAGCGCTGCCCAAGGTTCGCTGGGGCTGTGCTTCTTCTAAGGAAGGGATTAGTGTAATCTTGCGGCACCATAGAACGCCATGGATGAGGATGCTTTAGATATAAACGAACCACGCATTAAGGCGGAGGAAGCCTCACCCTATCGCTGGGTGATAGTAGGGATGTTGATGATGATGTACGGAGCAGGGTGGGGCACAAGCTTTATTTTGGGGATTCTTCTGCCCTCCATCTCCGATACCTTCAGCCTATCCCCCTCGGATCAGGGGCTGTTGGGCTCGTCAGTGGTATGGGCCAACCTGCTACTGGCCATCCCTCTAGGATGGTGGCTGTCTCGATACAGGGTCAAAAACTTTACTATTGTAGTCCTTCTGTTGGGGGCCTTCTTTATGGCTGCCCAGGGTTGGGCCCTCAACTTTGCCTTACTGCTACTGGCCAGGGTCTTTTTCGGGCTTACTTTAACCGCCCGTGAGCCAGCCCGGGCCATCTTGACCCGGCAGTGGATACCCCCTAGGGAGATTAATTTAGTCAATGCCTTACTCAACGCAGCCGTTGCCTCCACTATCGGTGTGGTCCTGATAATAAGCCCGTTCATCCTCAGTGGTTTTGGCGATGATTGGAGAAAAACCCTGTATGTATTTGCATTGGTCTCTCTGATCCCTGCCCTCCTCTGGATGGTATTAGGGAGGGAACGCCGGCGGCCTAAGGTCAGAGAAGAGGAGAACTCTCAGGAGGAGAGTCCGTTAAGGGCCCTGATAAAGTATCGTCAATTATGGATCGCCAACTTAGCATTCTTTGGTAACTTTGTGGCCTACTTCGCTCTAGCCACCTTCTGGCCTACCTATGTGCTGGAGAAGTTCGACCTCTCTTTACAGGCGGCAGGTTTAATTTTGGGCATTAATGGCTTCATGCAATCGGTGGGAGGTATGATAGCTGTCTATCTGCTGATTAAGAAGGATATAAGAAAAGGCATCCTTATAACCTCCGGCCTTGTGCTGACCAGCAGCACTGTGGGTATGCTACTCACGGGCTCCTTCCCTTTATTGATAGTATTGTCCATCCTCCAGGGCTTGGGCTGGGCCTTTATAGTCATAGCAATGACTGTACCTTTTGAGCTTCCGGGCATAAAGCCACGGGAATTGGCAGTGGCCGTAGCCTCCTCGGAAATGTCGATGTGGGCCGGAGGCGCCGTCGGCCCCGTCTTAGTGGGCTGGGTGCACCAGGCTTCGGGCTCCCTCTTTATGGCCTTGCTCATTCCCAGCCTTTTCCTGATATTGGTTTCGCTATCGGGGGTGCTGCTTCCCAGGAGCGCATCCCCTTACCCATCCCTTGCCATGGAAACAGCAAGGAAATAGATGTTGAGTTCCTACCTCTAATTGCTCCCTGCCCATTTACCATCTGATTATAATGGGAAAGATAGATTAGAGAAACCCTTCACAAATGCTCATTGACTGAGGTCTTGGGGTAGAGTATAGGCACTGAAATGGAAAGCGAGCAGTTGAAAACTACGGATTCCGAAGCAGTAGCTGTACAGCCATCCTCCTATCGCTGGGTGATAGTGGGGATGCTGATGATAACCTACGTGGGGGCATATCTGACCACCTTTAGCCAGGGGATACTGCTGCCCTCAATCTCCGACAGCTTAAATTTGTCCCCTTCCCAACAGGGGTGGTTGGGCTCCGCAGTGGTCCTGGGAAGCCTCGTTCTTGCCATTCCTCTGGGTTGGTGGCTATCGAATTACAACGCCAACATCCTGGTGAATATCACCCTGTTTTTAGGTGCTCTTCTAGTGTTTGGGCAAGGCTGGGCACCTACTTTCGCTGTACTGTTGATAGTCAGGGTGCTCTTCGGCCTCACCCTGGTGGCAAGAGAATCCCCTCGGGCCATTTTGACCCAACAGTGGATACCTCCCAAACAGATCGTGGTGGTCAATTCGGCGATTATGGCTACGATGGCGATAGGTGTTCTCGCGTCGATGGTCCTTACGCCAGTCATTTTGAAGGCACTGGATAATGACTGGCGAGGTACTTTTCAGATATTCGGGTTCATCTCTCTGGGCATGGCGGTGCTTTGGCTGGCCTTGGGAAGACAACGTATGACCCCCGAGTACCGAAAGCAACTTCGAGACCAGGAACAGAGCCCCCTACGGAGCATCCTGAGATATCCCACTTTATGGATTGCTGGCCTGGCGCTAATAGGCGCCAGCGTGAGCTGGTTTGCCATCATCACCTTTTGGCCCACCTACATGTTGGATAAATTTGATCTTTCTCTTCAGACCTCCGGCGCGATCCTGGGGATTAGCCCTGTCTTCACGGTGTTGGGGGCGATGGTAGGAGCCTATCTGGTAGTCAGGAAGGATCTGAAAAGGGAGATCTTTATATTATGTGGCTTGCTCCTTACCGGCTCTTTCTGGGCTATGCTGGCCACAAGCTCCATCCCTGTTTTGGTGGTGACGTCCGCTATCAATGGACTGGGGTGGGCCTTTTTCCCGTTGATATTGAGCTTACCATTCCAGCTCCCCGGCATAAAGCCCAGGGAGCTAGCGGTGGCAGTAATGTTTTTGGAGGCGGCGGGCTGGGCAGGTGGAGCCATAGGCCCGGTGCTCACCGGCTTGGTGCAGGAATTTTCCGATAGCCTGGGACTGAGCCTTTTCATAGCTAGCTCCTTTGGCTTCGTCACCACCATTGGAGGACTGCTACTTCCCAGGAGGAGACCCGTTACTGTTGCCTTGGAATAGAGCATATTGGAGGTCCTAAGAAGCTTCTCTCTATTGTGGGAACTTCCTTTGGATGTCCCGGAGATATGATATATAGCTACATCTAGGTAAAAGTTATGGAGAGAGTCGAAGATAAAATAACCCCGCGGGCGTGGACGGTATTTGGCACTTTTTTATTCGCCCACATGACGACCGTTAGCATTGTCTTGTCATTGGGAATCTTCTTGCCTGTTATCAGCGGTGATATGGGGCTTTCTCCGGTGCAGGGGGGGTGGTTAGGCGCATCCGCCACACTAGGCAGTTTGGTAACGGCCGTCCCCATTGGGTGGTGGCTCTCCAGATATAACCCGAAGACGGTGACCACGCTAACTCTTCTGGTTGGAGTAGCCGCTCTCTTTATCCAGGGCTTTGCCCCTGCCTTCTTCATCTTGCTTATCGGGCGTTTTCTCTTCGGTGCAACGCTGACAGCCCGAGATCCTCCTCGTATCCTTTTGACCCAACAGTGGATACCTGAAAGCCGAGTCATTTTAATAAACGGGGTCACAAGTTGTTCCTATGCCGTTATAGTGGGTTTAGGTTATTTCGTTGCGCCTTTCTTGCTGAGCGCCTTAGGAGACAGCTGGAGGAATGCTTTCTACATCCTTGCTCTGGGTCTCATTGGAGTCACCCTTATCTGGATGATAATGGGGAAAACCAATGTGACTCCCGAGTATGAAAAGAGGGCTCGAGCTCAGGAGAAAAGCCCCCTGAGGAGCTTGCTAAGATATCGGTCGTTATGGCTTGCGGGTATAGGGATTTTCAGCGCCAACATAGGGTGGTCCGCCTTATACACCTTTTGGCCCACCTTTCTAAAGGAGGAGTTCGACATCTCTTTAAAGGTATCCGGGTCTCTTTTCGGTTTGCAGACCCTTCTGGAAGGTATAACCGGTTTAGCTTTGGCCTTTTACCTAATAAAGTTTCATAGGCGTCGCCCAGTGCTAGCTGCCTCGGGTTTGCTCATTACCGCTTTTGGCATTGCTCTGCTGCTGACAGACTCGATTCCTCTGTTAATTTTATTCTCTTTCTTTTTCGGTATCTCATGGGGATTCTTTCCCATCATTCTAACCATACCTTATGAACTGGAGGGGATAAAACCCAGGGAGGTGGCGGTGGCCTCAGGTTTAATATGGATGTTCATATGGCTGGGGGGAGTTGTGGGGCCTTTGTTGGTTGGGTTTTTGCACGAGCTGTCCGATTCCCTATTCCTGGCCATGATAATACCCTTTTTTGCTCCCCTTTTGCTAACGGTTGTATCCCTTTTTATCCGAACCAGGCCTATCCCAGAGACGTTGACTCCGCAACCCGTGTCCAACCCGGGTGAAGAGGCTCCTTAATATACTGGCTAGATGCTAAAAAGGTGTTTTTACGCTAGTCTTTCCTGGAAAAAGGGTGATGCCCAAGACATTCAATATAGCTATGCCTCGGGCATTCCCTTTCCTATGTCACTGAGCGACACGTTTCCTGTTCGCCGGAGCTATAAAATTCCCATCTCCTTCTCCACAGCGCCAATGGACTTATCCACCACCCCAACCATCTCGTCGATGTCGCCTTTGGTGACGATAAGGGGAGGGGCCAGGAATATGTTCTGAGGCCAGGCCTTATAGAGCAGGCCGTTTTCGTTGAGCTTTTTGGTGAGCTTTTTATCTATACCATCTTCAGAAGAGAACAGCTCCTTGGTCTTTTTATCCTTTACCAGCTCTAATGCGCATAGAAGCCCTATACCCCTCACATCCCCAACAATGGGATGCTCCCGTAGGGTTTCTAGCTGGCCTAGGAGATACTTGCCCATCTGGGCCGCATTCTCCACCAGGTTCTCCCGCTCCATTATCTCGATGTTGGTCAGGGCGGCGATACAAGCGGCGGCATGGCCCCCGAAGGTAACGCCATGGGCTAAGGCATCCCTGGCACTCCCGGTGAACTTGTCGGCTATCTCCTTCTTTACTATAGCTGCTGCCACTGGCTGGTAGCCGCTGCTCAGCCCCTTGGCCACCGTCATGATGTCTGGCTCAATTCCCCAATGTTCGCAGGCGAACATCTTGCCCGTGCGACCAAAGCCAGTGATCACCTCATCAGCTATCAGCAGGACTCCGTATTTGTCGCATATCTCCCGCAGCATGGGCCAATATTCATCAACGGGCACTATATTGCCGCCGGAGAGGGAAACTGGCTCCGTTAGCACCGCCGATACCGTATCGGGATTCTCGAATTGGATGGTCTTTTCGAACTCTTTAACGCATTGAATTTTGCACGAGGGGTATTCCAAATCCCAAGGGCAGCGGTAGCAATAGATGGGGTCCACGTGTCTTGCCATAGGCACCAGGGGCTCAAAGAGCCAGGGGCGCTGGATGGCAGAGCCCGATATGCTCTGGGCTCCCCAAGTTGCGCCGTGGTATGACCCCTTGCGCCCAATGACCTTGAAGCGATGAGGGGAGCCGTTCTGGATGTGATATTGGCGGGCTATCTTCATAGCCATTTCCACCGCCTCGGCTCCGCCGCTACAGAAGAACACCTTAGAGAGGCTACCGGGAGTGATCTCCGCCAGCTTAGCCGCCAGCTTTATGGTAGGTATGGTGGTATGGTCGTAAGAGCTGGCGTAGTGGATGTGTAGGAGCTGCTCGTGTACTGCATCGGCGATCTCTTTCCTTCCGTGACCTACGTTGACCAGCCAGAGGCCGGATATGTTATCGATATAGGTCCTGCCGGTGATGTCTTTGACTCTAATGCCATCTGCTTCCACCAGGATTTTAAACCCGTCCTCCTCGGCAAACTCTGAGTAGTCATGGACATAGAGCCAGAGATGCTCCAAAGCCTTATCCCTTAGCTCTTTGATGCTCATCCCGGCCTTTTCTTCATAGACACTTTTTTCTACCATTCTGCACCTCCTAAAAGATATGGGCTACAACTACGTTTAAACTATGTCTAATACCTCTTTTACTTCCACCTCTCTTTACTTGACCACTGGTAGCATAATCACTCTAATTTGTCAACAGCTATAATAGTTGCGCCTAGGTTACAGGATAGCCTTGATCTTCTCTTTTATCTCTTCCTCTTGGGGAAATCTATCGGTTTCCAGCTTGGAAAATACCAGCTCCCCGTTGATGCTGACCTCGAATCTGCCCCCCGATGAAGGTATGAGTCTGTAAGATGAAATCTCATATTCGAAATCTTTTAGCAGCGCCTCCGTCATACTGACGGCCTCTGGGAGGTAGTTTCACATAGTGCAGTATTCCAGCTCTATGTTCAGTTTTTTGTCGTTCAAATTGTACCTCCAGATTTAATTTACATTGAGGGATCTATGGTAAGGCAGGTCTATTATACACGTTGCAATAATCTGTGGACAACTATCTAACCCATTGGCCCTCCCCGCTCCTCCAGCTCCCCTCGGCAGGAATTGCAAACCAGCTCCTCATCGGAGTCGTAATGGATGAATTCGTGTATGCTTTTGGATACGGGGGCACTACATCCTGGGCAATTAAGGCTGACCTCCTCCTCTGTTATTTTAAGCCCAAGCTTCTCATACCACGAGCGTAACGCCGAATCGGTAAGGCCTCTCACGACGTCATTCATCTCTTTATGATAGCTCATCAACTCAGTAAGGGTCATAATGTGCTCCTTTAGGACATTTTGCATCGAGGCATTGGTATAATAGCTTCCTACTAGTTGTTTCTCATCTTAGAAGAGGACAGTCTAGACAGTTGCTCAGCAATGCCTCATCAGGCCTCGCTGTAACCTCAACGCCCATATCCGCCAGCATATCCTTAAGGGCGCAGAGGGGAAAGCCTACCACATTAGTATAGCAGTCCTCTAACCGAGCGACTGGTTTCAATAGCTCATCCTGTACTCCGTAGGCCCCCGCTTTATCCAGAGGAGCACCTGATGCTATATACCTCTCAATCTCCTCATCGGAGTAGTGGCGCATGGTAACCTTAGTAACCACATGGCGGCTGTGATAACGCCCAGTGAGAGTATCCAGCAATGCGAGCCCTGTAATGACGATATGCTCTTTGCCCCTGAGGCGAAGGAGCATCTCCCGAGCCATGGCTGCATCCTTGGGTTTACCTAGGACATGGTCATCTAAGAGGACTAACGTATCGGCGGCAACGACGATGGAAGGTGAGATTGTCCCTTCCACAGCTCGGGCTTTAGAGAGAGCCAGGTGCTCTGCCCATGCCTCTGGAGATGTCCCAGAGGCGGGGCTATCCTCCTCTACTAGTGGATCGACGCTCTTGAAGGGAATGCCCAGGGTGGAGAACAGCTCCTTACGCCTGGGTGAGGTTGAGGCCAACACCACCTCTCTGGCTCCTCCTTCTGAGGGAGACATATCGCTCCGTCGAATAAGGTGGGCTACACATTCAATGTGACGGGTGTGGGGGAACATATCCACAGGCAGCACCTCTTGCAGATGGTATTGGGCTCGGCAGAGCAGCTCTAGGTCCCTGGATAAGGTAGTGGTGTCGCAGGATACGTAGATGATCTTCTTAGGATCGAGCTTGATTAGGGCTTCTAGCACCTTGCGATGGCAGCCGGTGCGTGGAGGGTCCAGGATCACGGCGGCGGGTTGCTGGGTGAGGGTGGGAAGCACCTGTTCTGCCTTCCCCTCCTTTATCTCTATGTTCTCTATTCCTGCGTTATTCACCAGGGCATCCTTAATGGCTGAGCTGGACTCCTCTATAGCCAGCACCTTGCTCACGAAGGGGGATAGCAGAATTGCCAGTGTCCCCACACCGGCATAGGCATCGACTAAGAATTCATCCCCCTGGAAGTCCAACCGCTCTTTTATTGCCTCCACTAACCGCTCGGCCTGAAGAGTGTTCACCTGGAAGAAGGAGGGGCTGGATATGCGGAATTCCTTACCTAGAAGCTCCTCATAGTAGAAGGGCTGGCCCGATTCCACCGGCGCATCGAAGGAATCTACGTTAGGCTGGATTAGGCTCTTTCCCGTCTTTACGCCATAGCGCATGGCCACCTGATGGGCACCCGGGCATCTACCCTGGAGCTTTCCTAGAGACTCGTTGATCCAGGGGTGCATGATGTGGCAGAAATCTATACTCATAAACTTCCAGTTGTCCCGCCGTACAAAACCGAGGCTCCCCTGGCGATCCACGGTGAAGCGGGCATGGTTACGATAATGCCATATATCGGGAGAGGGGAGGGTGGTGGAAACAGGGGGAGAGACGAAATTACCTATGTGCTTAAGCCTGTCCTCTACCATCTGCCGCTTCAGCTCTAGCTGATATTTATAATCTATGTGCTGCCATTGACATCCGCCGCATCGACCGAAATAGGGGCAGGGAGGGGATACTCGATGAGGGGAGGGGTTTATGACCTCCACCACCTTTCCTACTGGGTATCGGCCCTTTGCCCTGATTATCTCCACCATCACCTTTTCCCCGGGGATGCCATAGTCCGCAAAAACCAACTGGTCTCCTATGCGGCCAATACATGCTCCCCTGGGGGACATCTCTGTCAAATCCAGTGTTATCCGATCTCCTCTGTTCATAGGCCAAAATGTGTCTCGTCTTTGGAATTAGGAACATTATAGACTACATCGGATAGTCCCCCGATACAAGAGCTAGAAAGAACGAAGGAATTACGCCATGGCTCTTTCCTCGCCAGAGATAGCTTGACAGGCAAGGCCCATTTTGGCATATTTGGTTTAGGTTCAAAGGCCTAAATGCCACTAATGCAGTGAACCGTTCCTGGTTTATCTTACAGTCCCCTGGATTTGCCTAAATTATAAAGATAAAATGACCGGGACTTGGCTTGACTTAACTTCACGTTACGCCTATTGCTATAAATCAGAGACCTTGGGCCTCTTGCCTTTAGCCCCAAGGTTGGCTATCCTTGAAGCTAGGGTATCGTGAAATAGATCTGCGGCCTCCTCGCTAGCGAGGCTGTGTATTTTAGTCTAGAGGCAAAACTAAGAAAGGTTTAGAGATGAGTCGACCTAGAACCATAGGCGAGTTGCGAAAAGATGGGTACGAGGTCTTGTCGGTAAGGGAGGAGCTGAGAAAAAATCTCGTCCGGAAGATCAAGGCTAAGGAAGAGCTTTTCCCGGGCATAGTGGGATTTGAAGATACGGTTATACCCCAGGTGGAGAACGCCATCCTTTCAGGCCAAGATATCATATTCTTAGGCGAAAGAGGTCAGGCCAAGAGCCGACTCATCCGTAACTTGGTTAACCTTTTGGATGAGGAGATGCCCGCCATCGCTGGCTGCGAGATCAACGATAATCCCTATGCTCCTATTTGTAAAACCTGTCGGGAAAAAGTAAGCAGGCACGGAGATAGAGTTGAGATAGTGTGGTTGCCCAGGGATGAGAGGTACGGGGAGAAGCTGGCCACTCCTGACATCACTGTGGCTGACCTCATTGGTGAGGTGGACCCCATAAAGGTGGCCGAGGGACGATACCTATCCGACGAGTTGACCATCCACTATGGGCTGATACCCCGCACCAACCGAGGGATATTCTCCATCAACGAACTGCCCGATCTGGCCGAGAGGATTCAAGTAGCACTGTTTAACTTGATGGAGGAGAAGGACATCCAGATAAAGGGATATCGCATACGCCTGCCCTTGGACATATATGTAGTGGCCAGTGCCAATCCCGAAGACTACACCAATCGGGGACGCATAATCACCCCTCTAAAGGATAGGTATGGCTCTCAAATCCGCACCCATTATCCTCCCACCTCTGAGATCGAGATAGCGATAATGGATATGGAGCGACACAGGTTCAAAGATGATCATATAGCGGTGGTGCCCCGCTATATGAAGGAGATCATAGCTGAGGTGACCACCTTGGCCCGTCGCAGCCCGGATATAAACCAGCGCTCCGGAGTCAGTGTGAGGGTATCCATATCCAACTATGAGAACATCATCAGTAACGCCCTGAGAAGGACCATAAGAAATGGGGAAGCCCAGGCTGTGCCCAGGATCAGCGACCTCCCCTATATAGTAGCTTCAACCACGGGGAAAATAGAGCTGGAGACCATTGAAGAGGGCAGAGAGCCCCGCATGTTGGAGGAGCTTACCAAGAGAGCGGTGGCCAATGTCTTCGCCAGCTACTTCATCCCTGAAGACTTCGGTGACCTTTTGCAGAAATTCGAAGAAGGTCTGGTTGTAGAGATCTCCGACTCTATGCCTTCCAAGAAGTATATGAGGACATTGGCGCAGGTCGATGGCCTCATGGATCGCATAAGCCGGCTCATAGATGGTGAACGGCCGGCTCTAGTTGCCTCGGCTATAGAGTTCGTTCTGGAGGGGTTGCACCTCAACAGGAAGTTGAACAAGGACACCCACGAGGGCAAGTACCGTTACCGAGGCTAAAATGACCCTTTACCGCTATTACCGCTGGGACAACACTCAGGATATCTTCCCTCTCCACGGCGATGACTTGATGGAGGAGCTGTCTGATTACCTGCTTTCCCACGGGGATGTCTCCACCGCTCTCAAGAAGATAGTCCAGCAGGGCACCAGGGAAAAATTCGGTAGCAAGCTAGCCGGCATTCAAGATCTCCTACGGCAACTTCGAAGCCTTAAGGAGAAGACATTAGAAAAATACGACCTGAATTCTGTCCTTAACGACCTCCGACAAAGCTTAGATAAGGTCATTCAGAAGGAGCGGGGTGGCATTCATAGGAGATTGAGGGAGACCGAGAAGCCTAACCCGGAGGTGGATCGGGCCACCCAAGGGGAGCTGCGAAAAGTCCTAGAGCGACTTGCCTCTAGAAAATTGGAGTTCCTGCGTAATCTACCTCAAGACTCCAGTGGGGCTTTGAGAGAGCTGATGGAATATGACTTCATGGACCCGGAGGCACAGCAGGAATTTAGAGAGCTCACCAATATGCTTAGAGATAGATTTTTGGATTCTTACGTTAAGGAGCTATCTCAGCATCTTAAGGACCTTACTCCTCAGGCAATGGCTGGCCTCAAGGAGATGCTGCGTAGTTTAAACCAACTCTTGAGGCAGAAATTAGAGAGGCACGAGCCAGACGTTAAGAGCTTCATGGAGAGATACGGCGATTATTTCGGCGCGGATATGCCCGAGACGTTTGAAGAGCTGATGCAGAGAATGGAACAGCAGATGGCCAGAATGCAATCTCTCCTCAACAGCCTACCCGAGGAGCTGCGGAAAACACTGCAGGACCTGCTCCAGAACACCTTGGATGATGGTGAGCTGAGACAGATATTGGCTCAGTTGACAGCCAATCTTAAGCAGTTAGCCTCTGTCGATGAGTGGCACAAGGAATACGACTTCCTTGGTGAAGAGCCTCTGTCCCTCTCTTATGCCTTAGAGCTAATGGAAAGACTTCAAAAAATGGACCAACTGGAACAGCAACTAAAGAGGACACAATATGGCATGCCCCTTAGCGATATAAATATCAACGAGGTTAGAGAGATTCTGGGAGACGACGCTTATCAAGGGCTGGCTCAACTGAAGGACCTGGCCAGCATCTTGGAGCAAGGGGGCTATATAAGAAAAACGGGTAATAAGTTTGAGCTCACGCCTAAGGGCATGCGTAAAATTGGCCACAAAGCCCTCTCCGAGATATTCACCCTCATCAAGAAGGGCCGACTGGGTAGACATGAAACCAACCACAAAGGCCTAGGGGCTAATAAAGCCGACGATTTCAAGAAGTATGAATTCGGCGATCCCTTCCTGCTAGACCTTCATAGGACTCTAATGAACTCCATAGCCAGGGAGTCCTACGGTGTGCCCATCAAGATCAAGCCCGAGGACTTTGAGGTATATCAAACGGAATTACTCACCCAGACCTCCACCGTCCTGATGCTGGACCTCAGCCTTTCCATGGCTATGAGAGGCAACTTTTTGGCCGCCAAAAAGGTGGCTTTGGCCTTGGAAAGCCTCATGAGGACTCTTTTCCCCCGGGATAATCTGTACATTGTGGGTTTCTCCACCTATGCACGAGAGGTAACCTCCAGCAATTTACCTTACTTGAGCTGGGACGAGTTCGATCCCTATACCAATATGCAGCATGGCTTCGTTCTTTCTCAGAAGCTGTTGACTAAAGATAAGAGTGCTACT